>CAYUAV010000232.1:0-6316 GCA_964442665.1 uncultured Bacteroidales bacterium | reverse complement strand
CCATCAGCGTTATCCAACCCGCGGACGTGTCTGGCATCCTGGGGGAGCTCATCCGTTTACAGCCATGAATATGGCTTTGGTTCATAATGGCGACTTTGCTAATTATCATTCGGTGACCGAATATCTTAAACAACGAAATATTTTTCCCCAGTTTATTACCGATACTGAAGTATCGGCGCTGATGTTCGACCTTCTTTCAAGGACCTATAAATATCCTGTCGAATATATTATTGAAGCTTTAGCTCCTACAACCGAACTGGATTTTGATCGACTACCAACCGAGAAACAAAAAATCTATCGAGCTATTCAGGCTTCGCATATACACGGCTCGCCTGATGGACCCTGGTTCTTTATTATTGCTCGGAACCTTCTTTTAAACCGGAGTTTCCAGTTAATAGGTATAACCGATACAGCCATGCTCCGGCCTCAGGTTTTTGCCTATGTCGACGGGGATGTTAAGGTTGGTTTAATTGGTTCGGAAAAACAGGCTATTGATGCCACCCTGATCAGTCTTTCGAAGGATGACAAACGAATATGTCCTGTTGCCGACAGGTACTGGAATGCCCGTGGCGGGAGCCATTCTGATGGTGGGGCTTTTATGTTTAATCTTATCCCCGATACAAGCGGTAAATACAGGTTGGAATGTAAAGATAAATTTGGTATGCCGGTTTTCATTACCGATAAAACGGAAGGCTGTGACTTTATTACTGAAACTGGGTCGTCAAAAATAAAGGACCAGGTTATTAAAGCTATCACAAATTATTCGGAGACCGGCAAAGACCTGTCTGATTATTTCAGATCGAATATTCCGGGATGGGCGTTTGGCGATTTGTGGGCAACCTGCCGGATCATCAGAGAACTTGCCAGGAATAATGCGTATACCGGCTTTGCCATTGAAACCCTGACATTGCTGAACGATCAGCATTATCCGACGGGTTCCAAAAGGCGGAGTCATATTTTACATATTATCCGTACCGAACTGGATGCATTGTTCAAAGAAATTCCTAGAATAAGAGACATTAAAAATCCTGAAACTTCATATCGTTTACTTGATTTCGGTACAAGAAAGGATCTCAGAAAACCCGCTCGCAATGAAAAAACACTTGTAATCGATGCAAAGCAGTTTCCTCCGGAGGGAGAAGAATGCGATGCCATATATCTGGTAAAGGCTTATATGGCAGGATGGCGCAACTTCATCGTATTTAATTGTGCCGGACAACGATATGTAGGTTGCGGATTAGGTCCGCAAACACATGATATAGTGATAAATGTATACGGTAGTTGCGGCGATTACCTTGGCTCGGGGATTGATGGTGCTACAATCATCGTTCATGGAAATGCGCAGGATCAGGTGGGTCAGATTATCAAGGATGGTAAGCTGGTAATTTACGGTGATGTTGGTCAGACATTCCTTTACGGTGCAAAGGGAGGTTCAATATTCGTGAAGGGCAATGCTGCAGGCCGGCCGATGATCAATTCGGTAGGGAAACCACGTGTGATTATTAATGGTACGAGTCTCGATTTCCTGGGTGAATCATTTATGGCAGGCGATCCGCATAATAAAGGGGGTTTTGTTATAGTGAATGGAATTAAATTTAACGAGGAGGGAGAGATTACACCTCTGCCTGAGCCTTATCCGGGCAGCAATCTGTTTTCTCTTGCTTCCGGTGGTGCTGCCTTTATCAGGGATCCTCACCGTCAACTTGTTACACAACAATTAAACGGCTGTCTGTTCACACCATTTACTGAAAAAGACTGGGAATTGATCCTTCCATATTTGAAAGAGAATGAAAGGCTCTTCAAGATAATGATCGACGAATTACTAACGGTAGATGGGAAAAGAATGAAGTCTACGAGGGTTTATCGAAAGGTAGTACCCAGTATCGAAGGTGTGCCTTCAACTCCTGAAAAGGATGTTTATAGTGAGGGAGAAGATATAGAGGATATGGTGGAAGAGAATATTGAAATTTAAATATAAACCGATCAGTACGATGGCTATCCAGATATCTAAAGAAAAAAAATCAGATAACCTGTTGGATGCGGTGGAAAGAATTTCCGGTGTGAAAATCAGGAAATGCCTGCAATGTAAGAAGTGCAGTAATGGATGCCCTGTTGCCGGACTCACCCGGATAGGACCTGCTGAAACCATCAGAAGGCTTCAATTAGATACAGGCGATGAACTTTTCGAAAGCGATCTGGTATGGATGTGCGTATCATGCGAAACATGCTATGCGCGCTGCCCGATGAAGATCGATATGGCAGCTATAATGGACGCCCTGCGAATGTTGGCTGTACAAAAAAGAACCTCAGGTGTGAAAGGGAATGTTCATCTTTTTAATAAATCCTTTCTGAATACTGTAAAACTTTTCGGAAGAACCTATGATTTGGGAATGATTGCAGCCTATAAAGCCGGAACATCAACCTACATGCAGGATACGGATAAATTTCCTCAGATGCTGCTTAAACGAAAAATTGCTCTTTTACCATCACTGAAAGGAGATAAAAAATATATTAAACGAATCTTTAAAGCAAAAGATAAAGAGAACTAAGCTATGAAGTATGCATACTACCCGGGATGTTCCGCTGAATCTACAGCGCGCGACCAGTATCTATCGGTTAATAAGGTAGCACAGGCACTCGGTATCGAATTAATCGAACTGAAAGGTTGGACATGTTGCGGATCAACACCTGCTCACCAAACCCATAAAATCCTCTCACTGGCTTTGCCTGCAGCCAATCTGCTGAAGGCTCAAAAAATGGGTCTCGATATGGTCGTCTTCTGTGCAGCTTGTTATAACCGAATGAAAGTAGCAAATCATGAAGTTAAAACTAATCCTGCTATCCGAAAAGAGGTGGCAAAGTCATTAGGCGAAGATTACGATGGCAATGTAAACGTATTACATTTTGTTGAAGTTCTGGTAAAAGAAAAAGGAATTCAAAATCTCAAAAAGTATTTTACCCACACACTCGATGGATTAAAAGTTGCCAGTTATTATGGTTGTTTGTTGGTCAGGCCCCAGGATGCTACCGGTTTTGATGATCCTGAAAATCCGACCCTTATGGATCAACTGGTGCTTAGCATGGGAGGTGAGAGCATTGACTGGCCTCATAAAGTAGCTTGTTGTGGCGGGGGTTTTGCTATTTCAAGGACTGATATTGTTATCGAGCTTTGCAATTCCGTTCTGGACATGGCAAAATTATCAGGCGCACAGTGTATAGCTGTTGCATGCCCCATGTGCCAGATTAATCTTGACATGCGTCAGGGGGATATTACCAAAATGAAAAATACAGCTTACGAAATGCCAATCATATATATCTCACAGCTGCTTGGATTATGTCTTGGGATTCCTGCACGAAAGCTGGGTATGAGCAAATGTATTGTTTCGCCGACACCGGTAATTAAGTATGTAAGAGAGATGATATAAAACAAACTGGAAAGGATGATAACGAACAACAAGAAAAAAATGGTGGGTGCTGTCCTGGTTGAAGGTGGAGGTATAGCTGGTGTTCAGGCTTCACTCGACCTGGCTAATTCGGGTTATAAAGTGTATCTTGTAAATCGTTCAGCCACTATCGGCGGTATGATGTCGCATCTTGATAAAACTTTTCCGACTGGCGATTGTGCTATTTGTGTTATCTCTCCTAAACTGGTTGAATGTGCACGGAACCTTAACATTGAAATACTCACACTTGCCGAATTAGTGAAGCTGGAAGGAGAACCGGGAAATTTCAAGGCATTTATTAAAAAATCACCCCGTTTTATCGATGAACAAATCTGTAATGATTGTGGCGAATGCACAACAGCATGTCCTGTCGAAATAGATGATAAATTCAATCGCAAACTGGGGAAAAGAAAAGCGATACAGAAATACTACGCACAGGCTATTCCTAATATGCCCAATATTCTGAAGATGGGTCATGCACCCTGCAAAGTGAAGTGCCCTGCTAACATTAATGTACAGGGATACATTCAGCTGATAAAAAAGAAGGAATACGTTAAAGCCGTAAATCTTATCAGGGAAAGAAATCCCCTTTCTGCAATATGCGGGCGTGTTTGTCCTGCACCCTGTGAGAGCGTTTGTACACGATCACGGGTTGACAGCCCAATTGCCATTCGTCAGCTGAAACGATTTGCATCGGATGAAGAGCTGAGACTCATCAATTCCGGGGAGTTGAAATTGCCGGATGAAAAATTTCCTCAGCCTGACGCCAAAAAAGTGGCCATAATCGGGGCAGGTCCTTCAGGCTTAACAGCAGCTGCTGATTTGGCCGATAGGGGTTTCGCTGTTACCGTATACGAAGCCAGAGACGTTGCCGGTGGTATGCTGTACTGGGGCATCCCGCAATACAGGTTGCCAAAGGAAATTCTGGATTATGAAATAGAACTTATCCGCCGAAGAGGAGTTAAAATTGTATTGAATTGCACGATTGGAAAGGATATAAGCTTTGAAGATCTTGAAAAAGAATATGATGCAATTTATATAAGCGCCGGTGCACATGTCAGCAGGAAATTAGGAATTAAAGGTGAAAATAAAGAGGAGGTGCTCTATGGTATCGAATTTTTAAGACAGGTGGGTAAACCGGAAAATAGCCCTTCTCTAAAAGGAAAAGTGACCGTGATAGGAGGTGGAAATGTAGCGGTCGATGTTGCTCGCACTGCTTTGCGACTTGGTGCTAAAAAGGTAGAATTGATATCATTGGAGCAGCGTGACGAAATGCCCGCCTATAAAGAAGAAATTGAAGCTACCCTGGCGGAAGGTATTACTGTTCGTAATGGCTGGGGGCCCAATAAAATATTCGGCAATGGTTCGGTAAAGGGTATCGAACTGAAACAATGTGTGAGCGTATTTGATGTAGAGGGCAAGTTCAGACCGGTTTATAATGAGCGCAGGCGTCTAAAGATAAAAACTGACCGGTTAATTATTGCCATTGGGCAAAAGGTGGATGAACAACTTACAGATCATATAGGGATTGAAACAGAAAGAGGATCCTTTAAAGTAAACCCCGTTACACTTGAAACCTCTGAAAAGGGAGTTTTTGCCGGAGGTGATAATACCTCTGGTCCGGCCAGTGTTATAGAAGCAGTTGCAGCAGGTAAACATGCAGCCGAGTCAATCGGACGTTATTTAAACGGAGAAGATATGCTTACATCTCGCTTTGAAGACTCAGTAAAACCGATAGCCGATGAATTGCTTCCCGATATTACCTGGGTAGATAAAAAAATACGGGCCAGAGCCGAAGAACTGAAACCGGAAAAAAGGCTCGATAATTTCAATGAAATTGAATCATCATTTTCGGTTGATGATGCTGTTGCCGAAGCCGGGCGATGCCTCAATTGCGCTCAATGTTCGGAGTGTATGGAATGTGTAACGGCCTGCGAAAAGCAAGCTATCAATCACAACATGACCGATCAGATGATAGAACTGGAAGTAGGAGCGGTTGTCCTCACTCCCGGAATTGAGGAATTTTCCGCTGAAGTTAAAGGTGAATATGGTTTCAACCGATATAGAAATGTACTGACCAGTGTACAATTTGAACGCATGTTATCTGCTGCCGGTCCTTATGGTGGACATGTTATAAGAAGAGATAACGGGAAAGAAGCCAGGCGGATTGCATGGATCCAATGTGTGGGTTCACGCGACTTAAAAACCAATGAGTATTGCTCATCAATTTGTTGTATGGCAACGACCAAACAGGCCATGATCGCATCTGAACATTTGCACGGGATGGAAGGAACTATCTTTAATATGGATATCAGGGCGCATGGAAAAGATTTCGACCAGTATTACGAGCGTGCCAGAGCTATGAACAATATCCGGTATATAAAAAGTATTCCTTCGCGAATTGTTCAGATGCCGCAAACAAACGATTTACGCTTGGGATATTTAGATGGAAAGAATGGTTATGTCGAACAGGATTTTGATTTGGTAGTTCTGGCAGTAGGTCTCGATCCAAAAGTTACTGTTACTGAAGGTATCAGGAAGCTGGGAATCCGGATGAACGATTATGGTTTTTGTCTTACCGACAGGTTAAATCCTCTGAACACTTCGAAGCCCGGCGTTTTTGTCGGAGGGGCTTTCCAGGAGCCAAAAGATATTCCCGAGACAGTTATGCAAGCTAGTGCTGCAGCATCAATGGCCATGGAATTGCTGGCGCCTGCAAAAAATACCCTTATTAAATCGAAAGAATTTCCGCAGGAACACGATGTCACCGATGAAAATCCGAGGATTGGTGTTTTTGTATGCCATTGCGGAATTAATATTGCAGGAACAGTTGATGTTGAAAAAGTTACGGAGAGTATTAAGGGGGAACCTGG
>CAYUAV010000231.1:0-6356 GCA_964442665.1 uncultured Bacteroidales bacterium | reverse complement strand
CCCTTATACGTAAAAAAGCATTTTGGGTTACAAAAAGTTTAATTTATTTTGAAAATTTTCTATTAGCATAGCTTCCTTAATATTGTAATCACCTATTGCAGTCCTTCTGAGGCCTGAAAGATGACCCCCGGAGTTGAGCTCAGCTCCCAAATCACGGGCCAATGAGCGAATGTATGTTCCCCTGCTACAGGTTATTTTCAGCTTCAATACAGGCATCTTATAATATACTATTTCGATATCATAAATTTCGATATCAACCGCCCTCATATTTTTTACCACTCCTACCCTCGCAAATTCATATGCTCTTGTCCCTTCGATTTTTTTGGCAGAATATACAGGCGGAATTTGCTTAATTTTTCCTTTAAATAATTGTATTTTTTCTTCTAGTAGTGAATGATTTATGTGCTCTATCGTGTAAGTATGATCAATATCAGTCTCCAGATCGAATGAAGGCGTTGTTGCTCCCAAAGTTATCTCTGCTTCATATTCTTTTACCATTGCTTGAATTGACTCGATACGTTTTGTTGCACGGCCCGTACATAAAATCAGCAAACCCGTAGCTAGCGGATCAAGTGTTCCCGCATGTCCGACCTTAAGTTTTTTTAAACCGGTATACTGGCAAAACTTCTTTCGAACCAGATTTACCAGATCAA
Organism: uncultured Bacteroidales bacterium; assembly: GCA_964442665.1. GTDB lineage: Bacteria > Bacteroidota > Bacteroidia > Bacteroidales > UBA10428 > UBA10428. The sequence goes on along the minus strand of CAYUAV010000231.1, from coordinate 5,703 downwards.
AGGATGTCCATCCGTAGGGTTTATCGAAAGGAAGAACAAGGCCCTCCTCTAATCTTTCTGATGTATAATTATCAATCATTCTGAGTTCTACCAGCTGAATATTATTGTAAGAATGGCAACAACAGCACAATAAAAAGCAAAGTATATCAGCTTACTCTGTTTGACAATCCTGATCATAAGCCGGCATGCAAAAAGTCCTACAAGAAAGGAAGCAAAAAAACCGGTTAAAACAGGGATGATTGTTATTTCTTCTGTAACCGTTTTCCCTTGAATAATATCAAGGGCTGCTTTCCCTAATATTGGCAGTAGAACCATTAAAAAGGAAAATCGGGCTGCATTTTCCCGTTTGTTCTTTAACAAAAGGGCTGTTGCAATTGTTGCCCCCGATCGTGACATGCCGGGTAATACGGCAATGGTTTGTGCTATACCAATTATGAAAGCATCGAAGAATGATACATTTTTTTCCTTCGGTTTTGCATAATGGGTGAATGCAAGTAAAATAGCTGTGACTAATAGCATACATCCAACTAACAATAAATTACTTTCAAAGAGCTTTTCAATAAATCCCTCAAAAAAAAGCCCGACAAACACCACCGGAATTGCAGACAGGATCAATTTTGAAATATATTGCGTCTCATAATTCCATGTAAACCGGAATAATCCACTAAATAAGTGCGATATATCCTTTCGGAAGACTAAAATAGTGCTGCATACGGTACCTGCATGTACAATAAGATCAAATGTAAGGTTATCTTTTAATTCGATCCCAAGAAGTGCTTTGCCTATCTCAAGATGTCCGCTGCTACTTACAGGTAAAAATTCAGTTAATCCCTGTAAAATACCTAATACAAAGGCCTTAAACCAGTCCATCTATTTTTATAATCCCCGGAAAATCTTACTCGGAAGGTTTTCTCATTATTGCCCACATTTCGAAAATAAATCCGGCTAATACTATAATCGGCGCCAGTGTAATTCTCCTGAAACTGAAAATTTCGCTTCCATTGAATACATTCGGATCCTCGCTTCTTCCTCCGATCATTAATGCAAAACCAACAATAATTATGGCAAACCCGATAAGAAGATACGTGTAATTTTCTTTAGGTAAAGCAAAATTTTGCTGTTCTTTTTTAATATTCTCTTTTTGAACCATAAAAATCAAGTATAAAGTTTGTCTGTTTTAATACGCAGGTATTTTGATACAGCAGCATAGGTTGAAAGCCAGTTAATGATAATTCCTAATATCATTACTATAGTAAAAAGCAATAATAATACTGTCATATCTGTAAGTCGGATTATTCCGCTCATTTCATTTTGCAGGAAATAAATAAATCCTACTAAAACCGCCATCGCTATAAGTGCTCCGACAATGCCCTGTAATATACTCCGAAAAAGAAACGGTCGTCTGATATAGCCGGCAGTAGCTCCAACCAGCTGCATGGTCCGTATTATAAACCTTTTCGAGTAAATAGCCAGGCGAATTGTATTATTAATAAGCGCTATAGCAATCAGGAGTAAGAAACAACTGAAAATAAGTACCACCAATGATATTTTCTTTACATTTTCATTTACGGTATGTATCAGATTTTTCTGGTAATATACTTCCTTAATCTGGTCGAATTCTTTTAATTCACTCTCAATTACCGCAATACTATCGTTGTTTGCATAACTAGCTAAAAACTTTACCTCGATAGAAGGCAACAGGGGATTATGGCCTATATGCTCGATAAAATCTTCGCCAAGTTCCTGTTGTAATTCAACCGCGGCCTGTTCTTTCGGTATGTAGACAGTTTCCTTAACATAACGTTTTGCATCGAGCGCTTTCTGAATCTGAAAGATATCTACTTCCCGAATATTATCTTTTAAGATCACCTTAAAGATTATATTTTCTCTGACATAATCGGAAATTCTTTTTGTGTTGAGTAACAAAAGTCCGATTGATCCCAGAAGAATTAATAGCAGCGTAATGCTGATCGTTGAAGTAAAATATGAACTTCTTAACCGGCGTTTCTCTATTTTTACTTCGTTTTTCGACATAACAGTATATTGCCTGAAGCGCAAAAATAAGAAGAAATATCAGTTAGAGAATACTTTTGTAGGTACAAAAAATGTTAAGACTGATTATTCTACAAATGATATCCATCCGAATTTATCTTTCTCATCACCGAACTGAATTGCTGTAAGTCTGTGATATAATTTGCTGCAAACCGGTCCGGGTGTATTCCCCTCACAAAACTGGTAGATCTTATTCATGTCAGGATCCACTATTTTTCGAATTGGAGTAATTACAGCAGCCGTCCCGCATGCTCCTACTTCTTCGAAATCGGAAAGCTCATCGACCGGTATGGGCCTGCGTTCCACTTTCATACCCATATCCTCTGCCAACTGCATGAGACTCATATTTGTAATCGAAGGCAATATCGATTTCGAATCAGGTGTAATGTAGGTATTATTTTTTATCCCAAAAAAGTTTGCCGGACCTGCTTCATCAATATATTTTTTTTCGCGGGCATCGAGGTAAAGTGTTGTACTAAAACCCGCATTGTGTGCATCTCTGAGTGAAATAAGACTGGCTGCGTAATTTCCTCCCGCCTTGTATGAGCCTGTTCCCAATGGAGCTGCACGATCGTATTTTCTGCATATCATGATATCAACCGGTGTGAAACCATCTTTAAAATAAGGCCCTACAGGTGTAACAAATACCATGAACAAGTATTCTTTGGCTGCTTTTACGCCAACCTCCGGCCCCAAACCCAGTAATAATGGCCTGATGTAAAGAGTAGCTCCATAACCATAGGGAGGAACAAAACGCTTATTCAACTCAACTGCCTTAAAAATCGCTTCTCCAAATAATTCGGAAGGCACTTCAGCCATCATGATACCTTTAGCCGAATTCAACATGCGTTTCGAATTTTCTTCCCAACGAAAAATTCTGATTTTTCTATCTTTCCCACAATAGGCTTTCAATCCTTCAAAAATCTCCTGCCCATAATGTAAACAGGTAGAAGCAATGTGTAATTCAATAAATTCCGAATCGAATACAAGAATATCACCCCATTTCCCGTTTTTATAATAATAACGAACATTATAATCGGTTTTCATATATGTAAATGGCAGATTTTTCCAGTCGGTATTTTCCATAATCATTGTATATCAGTAAATATTCGAATGCAAGTCAGTAAATATAAATAATTGAAAAATTCAAAACAATGATTGTTCGTCATGTATTAAAATAGTTAATTTCATGTATAACAATATGCTTTAGTATTTTAAATATAATTCTTATCTTAAGCCCTTGAAATAACCCTTATTAAAAATGGAGCAGGAAAAAAATGTTATTCTCGTAACCTGGGATTTTACTGAAAAATCCGAATATGCTCTTGAACATGCTATAAATGCAAGTAAAAGACTACATCATACTATTGGTTTAGTCCATATTGTTAAAAAAGAAAACGAAATTAAAGCAGCTGAAGAGCGGATAAAAGGTGTTCTTTCCAGTAAATATTCCACTATTGAGCCGAATCCAATCGTAATTGTTAAGGATGGAAATATTTTTTCCACGATTACCAATTTAGCAAACGATATGGAAGCCAATATGGTTTTTATGGGAACTCATGGTATTAAAGGAACGCAAAAATTCCTCGGTAGCTGGGCTTTAAAAGTAATTGCTCATACAAAAGTCCCTTTTATAGTAGTTCAGGACAGACCTAAGAAAGAAGTATATGAAAAGATTGTAATTCCGGTTACCTTCCGAAAGGAAAATAAAGAATGTATTAACTGGGTTAGCTATTTCTCCCGTCACTTCAATACACATTTTCATATCTTTAAAGCAAAACATAGTGATCTGAATTTTGTTAAGGGGATTGATTCCAATATATTCTTCCTGACAAAATTCTTCACCAGTAAAGGAATAGCTTTCGATATCAAAGAAGCTGAAGGTGATTCTGATTTTGTTCTCCAGACCACTAAATATGCGATGAGTATTGATGCCGATGCCATATTACTTATGGTTACCAAAGATATCGGATTTGCCGATTATGTGCTTGGAGCACACGAACAATACATTATTGCTAATGAAGCCAAATTACCCGTAATCTGCATTAATCCGAAACCTCCTAAACTGGGCGGTAGCTTTAGTGCATCGGGAGGATAATCAAACATTTTAATAGAAATATTCTAAAAGGCAGTCGTAAAAATCGATCTGACTACTTTTTAAACATACTATAATGTTCTGTGACGACATGATAATTACAAATGTCATAGAGTTAGAAAGCCATTGGTTATAAAAGAGACATTATTTAGAATATTTGATTAATAGCATTTTATTTAGCTCCCCTTTTAAGATGAGAACTATAAAAATCGTATTTGCAACAAATAATCAGCATAAACTGAATGAAATCCGGCATAGTATTGATAAGAAATTTTCCGTAGTTAGCCTTAAAGAAATGAATATACAAGAAGAAATTCCTGAAACGCAGGTCAGTATTGAGGGAAATGCGATTCAAAAAGCCCGGTATATTTTGGAAAACTATGGAATTAATTGTTTTGCCGACGATACCGGACTTGAAGTAAATGCACTTAATAATCGTCCGGGAGTTTATTCATCGCGTTACACAGGCCCGGAATGCTCATCAGAAAAAAACATCGCCAAACTACTGGAAGAGCTTAAAAATTGTCATGACAGATCGGCCAGGTTCAGGACAGTGATTGCATATGCCGAACCCGGTAATACTTACACTTTCGAAGGTATTGCTGAAGGAAATATCAGTGTTGAACCATTTGGAAATGATGGTTTTGGCTATGATCCTGTTTTCATACCCAAAGGTTACGAACGCACATTTGCCGAAATGACTTTGGATCAAAAAAATGCTATTTCACACAGAGCAAAGGCTTTGAAGAAATTTATCCATTTTCTGAACGAACACTATAGTTAGTTTTTTTATCTCTTGAATAATTTCCTGTATTGTATTTGCGTATTATATTACCTTCGAATGTTTTCTAAATACAACACGAAAAATTATACCGTACATGAAAATTGATTTGTTAACCAAACGTTGTATAGTTATTGCTATTCTGTTTGCCGCGATTGTTCCTATTGTTCAATCTCAGAATATTTTACAGGGTGAATGGCGTGACCATTTATCTTACCGAAAATGTTTACGAATTGCTGAAACACCCGAGTGGATTTATTGTGCTAGTGAGTCGGGATTGATATCTTATAATAAAAATACAAATGCTATCCGAAAGCACTCCAAAGCCACCGGACTCTCTGATGTACTTATTAATACCATTGCTTACTCGGAAGAAAATGACTATGTAATAGTTGGTTATCTAAACGGTAATATCGATTTGTTGCGCGAAGGTCAGGATCCTCTTAATTTAACCGATATCAAGAGAAGAATAATAACCAGTGATAAGCGTATAAATAAAATTCTTCCGCACGGTCAATATGCTTATCTCGCTTGTGGATTTGGTATTGTTGTACTCAATCTCGAAAATGTTGAAATTAAAGAAACTTATTACCTGGGGGAAAATGGTACATTCCTGAGTGTTAATGATATCGAAATTATGGATAATGTGCTTTATGCAGCTACTGAATCAGGTGTATTTAAAGCCGATCTTGATAGTCCTAATCTGCTTGATTATTCATATTGGTCGCAATTAAATTATTTACCTCAGGCTTCAGATGCGTATACACAAATAGAA
>CAYUAV010000230.1:0-6357 GCA_964442665.1 uncultured Bacteroidales bacterium | reverse complement strand
CCCTTTCCAGCTGTTCCTTTCTGGCCCGGAACCGGGCGACACCATTTATTACACTACTGATGGTTCCATACCCGATCGTTCGTCAATACGATACACGGGTCCTGTTTCTATCGGAAATTCAATGGTTATTAAAGCGAGGGCTTTTAATGCAAACTCTTTACCGGGATTTATCACTACAAACACTTTTATTACCCAGTTGAATCACGATCTTCCGATTGTGTGTCTTTCAACCGATCCGGATAACCTATGGGATGAGCTTACCGGTATATTCGCCTACGGACCTGATCCGGGGGAATATCCATATTTCGGAGCAAACTTCTGGCAGGACTGGGAACGACCTGTTGAAGTTGAGTTATATGATATCCAGGGCAATCAGCGTATCGAGCAGGGTGCGGGAATTAAAGTATTCGGAGCCTGGTCTAGGGCTTGCGAACAAAAATCGGTGGCCTTGTATGCCAGGAGTATTTACGGGAAAGGCTCCTTCGAATACCGGTTTTTCAGTGATAAACCTATTGAAAAATTTGAATCGATCGTTTTGCGAAATTCCGGAAACGATAACTTGGGATTACAGTTTCACGATTGTTTTATGACCGGTTTAACCCGTGACATGGATATTGACAGAATGGCATTTCAACCGGCGGCCATTTATATTAACGGAGAGTATTGGGGATTGCTGAATATCAGAGAAAAAATTAATGAACATTTCCTCGTAGAAAATCATCAGGTCGATCCGGATAATATTAATCTGCTCGAACAGCAAAATACTGTTATTCAGGGAAGTAATACAGACTACCAGGAAATACTCAATTTTTTAAATACCAACACTTCTCTTTCAAATAATGACAAGTATGAATGGATGGAAGAGCAGATAGACATAAACAATTTTATCCGGTATGAACTCACCGAGATTTATCTGAATAATCAGGACTGGCCGGGTAACAATATTAAATTCTGGAATACGATAAACCCCGACAGTAAATGGCGCTGGATTATTTTTGATACTGATTTTGGCTATGGGATATGGAACCTGAGCGATTATCAGATTAATACCCTGGCCTTTGCTCTGGAAACCAATGGCCCTGGTTGGCCTAATCCGCCATGGTCGACATTGCTGTTGCGCCGTCTTGTTACCAATCTTGAATTCCGGTATAATTTTATCAATCAATATTGCGACAGGTTAAATGTCGATTTTCATCCTGATCGTATTATTTCCGATATGGATTCACTTAAAGATGTCTACGATAACGAAATTCAATATCATATTAACCGCTGGTGGGGCAGTTATGGCGAATGGCTGGGTCGTATCGACGATCATAAAACATTTGGTGAAATGCGTCCATTCTATGCCCGTTCACATATACAGCAACAATTTTCATTAGGCGATGAACTTGACATTTCGGTAGATGTTTCCGATATATATGCAGGAAAAGTTAAGATCAATACTGTTTTCCCAAAAGCCTATCCTTTTTCAGGAATATACTTTGAAAATGTGCCCATTAAGCTAAAAGCTGTTCCGGAACCCGGATACAAATTTGTACGATGGGAAGGCGACAATACCACAAGCAATTCATCAATTCAATACAATATGGCTGAAGAGGGCAGTTTTAATGCAGTTTTTGCAGAAGCTGATGCAGCCGATATTTCTATTGTTATTAATGAAATTAATTATGCCTCTTCCGACGATTGGGATACCAAGGACTGGATTGAACTCATGAATAACGGACAAACTGCAGTCGATTTTGAGGATTGGCTTCTAAGTGATTCCGGTCCCGATACAGGCTTCTACTTTCCGGCAGGGGTAATATTACCTCCGGGTGAGTATGTGGTGATTTGCCGAAATTTAAACGATTTTCTCGACTTTAATCCTGATGTTCATAATGCTATAGGTGATTTACCCTTCGGTCTTAGCAGTAGCGGCGATATAATCAGGCTCTATGATGAAGAAGGAAATATTATGGATGCAGTCGATTATTATCCTTATTCTCCATGGCCTGAAACTGCGGTTCAAACCGGTTCGTCGATTGAACTTATTCAACCCGATCTGGATAATACCAGGGGAGAGAACTGGCAGGCAAGTCCTTATGGTGGAACTCCCGGAAGAAATAATTCAAGTTATCTTGATATTGAAGAGCCGGTTTCCGTTTCTTTTACTTCGGATTTTGAATGTTTCCCGAATCCATTTCGCGATTACACTACCATTCAGTTTACTGTTATTTCGGAAGATCGTTACAAACTCGAAATTTTTGATATTAATGGCAAATTACTGAATGTGCTTTTGAATGAATACCTTTCGCCCGGAACATACTATATTGACTGGTTAGGAAATGTCAATGCGCCGAATAATGCTTCAGGAGGAGTATTTACAATCAGATTGTCGACGGGGAGCAGCATCGAAACAAGGAAACTAATAATGATTAAATAATACAAAATGAAAACGATAATTTATTCAGGACTTTTTTTAATTGCATTTTGCTTTACAGCCTGTGAAAAGGGTCCGGGTGAAGGCGGAACATCAACCATAAGGGGGAAAGTGATTATAAGGGAGTATAACGGCGATTTCACAATTATGCGCGATGAATATCCGGGGGCAAAAGAGGATGTATATATTATTTATGGCGATGATTATGTTTATGGCGATAAATTTGAAACCAGTTACGACGGAGCCTATGAATTTGATTATCTGTTAGAGGGGAACTATAAAGTTTTTGCCTATTCAAAAGATACCACTAACCTGATTACCGATGAGCAGGTAGCCATAGTTCGCGAAGTCGAAATAACCGGTAAGAATCAGGTTGTTGAAGTACCGGATATCATAATCGCTAAATAGTATAAACCGCGATATGCTACGTAAATTCATACTTTTACTGCAGATTATCATATGTTCTTTTAGCATTTATGGGCAGAAGGAAGATTTCCGCACCTGGATAAATCTTGAACTGGAGGGCGAATTATTTGACCTGGTCGATTTTTCGATTGCTCCTGAATTAAGGTTATGGGACAATAGTAACCGATTAGACGGAATCCTGGGTGAAATTGATTTGTCGGTGCCCGTTACAAAATTTTTACGGTTAGGAACTTATTACCGTTATGAACTTGATCAGGACAGACGTGCCGAATATAATAAGGTTCACAGAATTGCAGCGTATGCGGAGCTGGATGAAAGGATCGGTGATCTGAGAATGGAATACAGGGCCATGTACCAGAGAGAGTATACCAATATACATACCGATAACCTGGGTTGGATGCCTGTATCAGTGCACCGCCATAAGATAACCCTCAAATACCGTCAGAAAGGATGGGATATTACTCCGGGTATCTCGGCAGAGGGCTTTTTTATGCTGAATCCAAAGTGGAACAATAGCCAGGAAAAGCTGAGACTAACAGCCGGGGTCCGGTACCGGTTAACAAAGAAAATCAACCTTGGTATCGATTATAAGTATCAGCAAGAGTTTTATGAGAGAAATCCTCTGACTTCGCATATTATATCGATCGGGGCAGATTTCGAACTCTGATTTGCTCCGGCATTTTTCAGGAATGATCGATGTTTTCCTTTTTACCGAAAATCAGCTGAAGATCTTGTTTATATATGTCGTAATTTTTATCGCAGTCCTTAAATAACTCTTCAATTGCCTGCCTGGGAGTAAGAATGCCACGATTTACCTTTCTGCGCAAAAGACTGAGCTTGATTTTAAGTAAACGACTGCTTAATCTTGGTTCTAATGAGCCTGTAACAAGGCCATACCATTCCTTTCGGTCGACAGGTGGAATCATGATGTTTTAGGGTTTGGTGGTAAATTAAAATTACGAAAAAAAATAAATCGAATAAACAGTTAGGTTCTGATTTTTGTTGTTTATAAAGATTTTATCAGAATTCTGATGTAGAAACCACATTTTACTAATTTTTTTCGACGATAATTATTCTTATAACTATGAAAGAACAAACAATAGATGAATGGATAAAAAACCGAAAATCGACCTTTATTAAAGGACTCCGGGAAGGTGGGGCCATAGCTGACGAGATTATAAAAAAACTGCTCGAAAATGCAATTTGGGCACCCTCACACGGTTTGGTTCAGGCGTGGAATTTTAAAGTATTCACAGGTAAAGCTTTGGATAGATTATATAAATATCAGCAGGAAGTTTATAAAGAAATTACCCCGGAGTCAAAATTTAATGCTGAAAAGTATCAGAAGATACCCGATAAAAGTAAAAAAGTATCACACGTTATAGCTGTTATTGCACGCCGCGATCCGCAAAAACGCTTCCCGAAACAGGAAGACCTTATATCGGTTGCCTGTGCCATTCAGAATATTTACCTTAGTTTGGAAGCCTATGGCATAGCAGGATATTTGAGCACCGGTGACATTTGTTATGCTCTTTCTATGCGTAAATACCTGGGTTTGAAAGATGAGGATGAATGTCTGGGCTTCTTTACCTTGGGTATTGCAGATGAAAATTATAAACACCCGGAACGAAAAAGGATTCCTGCCCGGGAAAAAACCGAATGGATCAGGGAATGATCAGAAAACGAATTTTTTGAAATATTCTTCATCCGTAATCCCTTCTGTATTGAATAGCAGAACCCTGGTCGAACTATTGATCTCACATAGCTTACGCAAAATTTTCAGGTTGGGATCATTCATCAACGCAATCAATCCTGCCAGGCCGGCAGCCCCCGATTCACCGGCCTCAATTTTCGGATCTCCCTGAATGGGATGATAGAGTGATTTCATCGCTTCAATAGCATAGTTGTCGGGTATTGCCAGGAATGCATCGACTCCGTGGCACAGGATTTCAAAGGCTAATTCCGACGGGGTGCCACAATTAAGTCCTGCCATTATGGTTTTTCCTGCCGGAATGGTTACGGTATTTCCTGATTTTACCGATCGCAGCATGCACTCGGCAGCTACAGGTTCGACACAAATAATTTTTATTTCTTTCAATTTAGGATGCCTTCTTACAAAGTGTACCACAGCCGATGGCCAGGTTCCGTTACCACACTGTACTAAAATCAAATCCGGGATCTGGGTAAAATTATCAGTTTGTTCTTCGAGTTCTTTCATTTGGGTGTAGTATCCGGCTGTAATCAGAGCTGGTATTTCCCGGTAATCGTTAAAAGAGAAATCCTGGACAAGAACGCTATTGGTTTCCTGAGAGTAATTCAATGCCGCTATTACGGCTGCATCATAATTTCCCTTTATTACCGTAACAAGGCCATCTTCGTCTTCAATTTTCCGGATCCTTGATGCGACGGTATATTCCGGGACAAAAATAAAGGCCTTTCGTTTGTGTTTTGCAGCGCTCCAGGCAACCGATCGCCCATGGTTGCCATCAGTTGCCGTGCAAAAGCTCTTGATTTCAGGCCTTTTTTTAAGTAATTTATTTATGGCATACGAAGCTCCCAGCATTTTAATGGCTCCGATACCAAACCGTTCAGCTTCATTCTTCAGGTTAATAACCCCGAATCCTAATTTTGAGGCCAGACCCGGAAGAGAATAAAACGGCGAAGGATCATAACCGGTTAAAATTTTATGAAAATTGAAAGGCGATTGAAAATCGTTTAGAATTTGAATTATCTGTTCTTCAAAAACAGGTTCTTCCTTCAGATGCTCTGATACTATGTAATTACAGGATTCCATTTAGCTTTTAATATCGCTGTAACAGGCGATTGAAAATTATTTATTTATCGTCTGTTTAATTATTGATCTCCAAAAACAAAGTTTCACTATGCATATTATCGTAAATTCGTATAAACTCAAAATTAATTAATATGAAAACAATCAGGATATGTTCGATTATACTGATAAGTTTTGCCGCATTGGCAGTAAATGCAATAGATTCCGAAATCAAACAGGTTGTTGTTTACAGGCAGGGAGCAAGAATAACCCACTCGTCACAATTTACGGTTAATGCCGGGAATCAGGAGATCGTACTGGATAGACTGACAGCTACAATCGATCCTAACAGCCTCCAGGTTCAGCTTAGAGGAAATGCCATTTTACTTTCGGCAACAGTTCGTACAAACTTTTTAGGATACAAAACTTTCCCGAAGCGATTGAAAGAACTTGAAGACTCGTTGCAGCTTATAAGCGACCGGATCGACTGGTTAAATAATGAACAGGCAATATATCAGGGCGAAGAAAAACTGATCATTGATAATCAGAAAATAGTGAATGAGAAGGAGAAAATTACAGTTGCCGACCTGGCTCAGCTTGCCGATTTTTACAGGAACCGGCTGACTGTGATCCGAAAAAAGATCTATGCCAATAATATTGATTTACGCAATTTACAGGAGAAGAAAAAACAGATCGAAAAGCAACTTCAGGAAATGAATTACCAGAAAGGAAAACAAATGGG
>CAYUAV010000229.1:0-6363 GCA_964442665.1 uncultured Bacteroidales bacterium | reverse complement strand
AACCACCGATACTGCCGGAAATGTTATTTCGATCGATTTTAACGGACATGTCAGCTCTGCTTCATTCGGTAACTATTCTAAAAATCACTTTTTTGATTTTAAGGATGTTAATGCAGACGGGGAAAAAGATTATATTTTTCTCGATGACAATATGCTTACAGTATATACCACTGATAAAACAGAAATTCTTAATTTTAGTTTTGCGAACAGTATTACAATGGCTCCAATATTTTTTAGTTTTTCCTATTCCGACAGGAAAATAGGAGTCGTTGATAATACCGAACACCGGATTTACCTGATCAATCAGGATGGATCGCTGTATAAAGGTTTCCCGCTCGAGGGTTCGACTCCTTTCAGTATCGGATACCTTGAATCACAGGATGGAGTATTCGACCTGATAGTAGGTGGCAGGAATAACTTTTTATATAACTACTCCGTACAATAAACGATTAAAAAAGGTAACCATGAAGATACTAAAGTTAATTCCCTTAATGGCACTATTTATAGGCACACTGGCCTGCATTGAAGATACAATTCAGTTGGAAGATTTATCGACGAAACAAAATTTTACCAGGCAAATTGTTATACCGGTATTACAAGGATCATTAAAATTCGATGATCTGGCTGGCCACGGTTATGATTCTCTTATCATTACAAGTGGCGACACAATTTTCCTGTACCTGCTCGAAGATATTAACTTGGAAGATACTATTGAATTGGGTGATTTGGGACAAAACATCGAGTTCGAGTTTATCGAAATTCATTGTAAAAATACCAATTGGTTTCCTGTTGGGTTGGATTTGAGGTTGTATTTGTATAACGATAGCACCGGGGCAAATATAGATACTATATGGTTCAGTAGTACTCCCGGAGAACTATTTATTGAACCAGCAACATCTGATGCAAACGGATTAACTATTGATGACCAGGTGAAAACGGATAGTAGTGTGGTAACATTAGATTCGTATGTTATAAATGAATTATTCAACGAAGCTACACGTTTGGTTTTTTTTGCCGAAGTGCCTTCAACGGGAGGATTTGTAAAAATTCTGCGCTATCATAAGCTTTATCTCAACCTTGGTATAATAGCAAAAGGTCGATATTCATCTGAATCTGATTAATATTAAAAATAAGAAGGCATGAAACTCAGAAGCCTATTAATAACACTTGTATTTATTACCATTCCTTTCCGTATAGCCGCTCAGTCTAATACAATGTACTATCTGACCGGAGCACCTCAGGCTTATAGGCTAAATCCGGCAACCCAACCTCAGAGTAGTTTTTTCTTTGGTATCCCGGTAATAAATTCACTTTATATTGAAACAAATAATACTTCCTTCGGACTTACGGAAATAATCTGGAACGATCCTGAAACAGGCCAGGTAGTACAACCCCTTCATTCAGATGCCGCCCTTAATAATTTTCTGGGCAGGTTAAGTGAACAGAATTCCCTTACTCTCAATCTTGGAATAAGTCCGATTTCGATGGGATTAGGAATTAAAAGCCTGTATTTTACATTCGATATTACTGCAAGGCTTAATCAGGGCATTGATTACCCGGCAGATTTTTTCCCTTTTTTTATTCCCCAATGGGAAAATGAGAGAACTTACGATTTTAGTTCCTTTGGATTTCATGTTACACAATATATTGAGTATGCCTTCGGAGTATCACGGAAATTTTCAGATATGCTCTCAGTTGGGATCCGACCAAAACTTCTAACAGGCATTAGTAATATTTCATCGAATAACAATGAAATAACCGCAAATACCTATGTTTATGATTTACAATTTGATTCGCATATTAACCTGCAATTATGTACTCCCGGGTTCTTTATTCCTGTAGATGAAAATGATGTGCTCGATCCGACGGGAGAGTTTAAGTTTGATTCAACATTATCTTCATTTTCTGATTACAGGAAACTTATTATGAAAAATAAGGGATTGGGAGTAGATATTGGTGTACATTTTCAACCCATGGAAGGACTTACCCTTTCTGCAAGTGTTATCGATCTGGGGTATATAAAATGGAAAGAATACATTCATACGGCCACTCTGGATGGTTCCCTGACATTTGTGGGAGCTGAGGTGGAAGCAGGTCAGGACACCAATAATTTTTTCGATAATTTTCTGGATACGTTAACGGGGAATTTTGAAGTTACAGGTTCCGATGAACCCTATACAACAAGTCTCGAACCTAAAGTATTTCTTGGCGGGTCCCTCGCCCTGCTGCCTGCTCTCGATGTCGGGCTGCTTTCAAGGTTCGATTTTTTACATTCCGGAACACAGGCTAATCTGATGATCCATGCGAACTGGCATCCATCCTCGGTTTTCAATCTGACGGCCAATTATAGTCCGTTTGGCGGACGTGCCTCAACTTTTGGTCTTGGTTTTTCATTACGGGGCGGTCCGGTAAGTTTTTATACAGTTGCCGATTATCGGGCTTTCAGGTATAATCTTTATAAGTATGAAAATATTCCCGTATTTATTGCGCCTTCAAATCGTAACAGATTTAATATTCAGATAGGATTCAATCTTGTTTTCGGATGTAACATGAGAAAAAGGTTAATGAAAGATAAACCCATGTATTTTTCCGATGAATATTAGTAAATTTGCACCCACAAGAATTCTGAGGGTTAATGTTTTTCATAAGGGTATTACTTCTTTTTATTCTGTTCTTTCTTCTGATCCGGTTGATCGGGCGGGTATTATTTGGTATTACACGTAACTCCGCGAATTCATCGGGAAACAACCGGAACTTCAGTAAGAAAAAGGAAGGCGAAATATCCATCGACCGGCAACCCTCCGATAAAAAGAAAATTATTAAAAAAGAGGAAGGGGAATACGTCAAATATGAAGAAATCAAGGATGAATGAGAAAATGGCAGTAAAGTTTATTGCAGTTTTTCTTTGATCTTCTTCGCCATATTTGAAGCAAAAACAAATTCATTAAGGTTTTTATCGGTCGAATCCAAAATATCGTCCTTTGTTCCTTCCCAGTCCTTAAGGCCTTTATAAATAAACATAACTTTTTCACCAATCTCCATTACGGAATTCATATCGTGCGTGTTAATTACAGTAGTCATATTAAATTCATGTGTAATATCGCTGATCAGATTATCGATAACAATGGCAGTAATCGGGTCGAGTCCTGAATTCGGTTCATCGCAGAAAAGATATCGGGGATTTTGAACTATTGCTCTGGCTATTGCAGCGCGTTTTTTCATTCCACCACTTAGTTCGGCCGGATAAAGGTTATTTACTTTCGGTAAATTTACACGATCCAGACAAAAGTCGACTCTTTTCTTTTTTTCGCCGGTTGTCAGGTTTAAAAACATATCGAGCGGGAATTTTACATTTTCTTCCACGGTGAGTGAATCAAATAATGCTCCTCCCTGAAAAAGTTTTCCCATTTCCCGCCGTAATAGCTGCCGTTCCTTTCTTGACATGGTCACGAGGTCTCTGCCATGAAAGTATATACTGCCTTCATCTACTTCATGCAAGCCTATTATACATTTCATAAGAACAGTTTTTCCCGATCCACTCTGTCCTATGATAAGGTTTGTTTTGCCCTCATCGAAAGTAACTGAGACGTCATGCAGGACCCGCTCGTTATTAAACGATTTGCTAATATGCTCGACTTGAATCATCAGGCTAACAGTAATTGAGTTAAAATAACATTAAACAGCAGGATCAGTATACTGCTTGTAACAACTCCTTTGGTACTGGCTCTGCCCACCTCAAGTGCGCCACCTTTCACGTAATATCCGAAATATGCCGGAACGGTTGTAATAATAATGGCAAAAACAACGGTTTTCACTAATGAATAAGTTATATAGAAAGGAACAAACCAATACTGGATTCCATAAACATTATCGTCTGATGTGAGTGCTCCTGTGACGTCAGAAGCAAGCCATCCTCCGAAAACTCCTACAAACATGCTGATAAGGGTAAGGATAGGATTGAATATTACTGCTGCAATTAATTTCGGGAGAATGAGATAACTTGCCGAATTGACACCCATTATTTCCAATGCATCTATTTGTTCTGTTATCCTCATATGACCAATTTCCGAGGCAATATTTGATCCGACTTTCCCGGCCAGAATGAGGCCTACAATAGTAGAAGAAAATTCCAGCAGCATGGTATCGCGTGCCGTGAGGCCGATTAAATACAGTGGAATGAGGGGATTCTCAAGATTATACCGCGTCTGAAGCGTAATAACTGCACCCATGAAAATCGAAATGATAATGACAATGCCTATTGAATAAATTCCCAATGATTCGATTTCGTTAATAACCTGTTTATAGTAAATTTTACCTTTTTCCGGACGGGAAATTACGCGTCCCATAAGTATAAAGTACTCTCCAACAGGCTTAAGAATTTTCATGTTATTTGAGTTTGAGCGAAAATACGAATAAATAGTAAAACGATGCGGTGATTTTAATCGGAGAAACCTGTATATATGTCAAAATACTCCTCCATTCTCTTTCAATTTTCTTAAATTCGAATCTTAAGAAAAAATTGCAATAGTTACTTATTATGGATAAAAGAAATTTTTGTGTTATTATGGCCGGGGGTATAGGTAGCAGATTCTGGCCCTTGAGCAGAACCAGGAAACCCAAACAGTTTCTGGATATTCTGGGTATTGGAAAGACGCTATTACAACAAACCTATGATCGCTTTGCACAAATAATTCCTAAGGAAAATATTTTCATTGTATCTAACGAAGAATATCTGGAAATTATATTGGAACAATTAAGAGGTATTAAACCCGAACAGGTGTTACTTGAGCCTATGAGGAGGAATACTGCGCCATGCATTGCCTATGCTAATTATAAAATTCGTGAGATTGAACCTGATGCCAATATCGTAGTAGCACCCTCCGATCATTTAATTATGAAAGAAGCAGATTTTTTAAATGTAGTTGAGAAAGGACTTGATTTTATTACGAAGGACGATGTATTACTCACTTTAGGCATTCAACCCAGTCGGCCGGAAACAGGTTATGGCTATATCCAGATCAATGGTAATAAAGAGGCTATTGTTGTGAATGAAAGTTTTCGTAAAGTAAAAACATTTACCGAGAAACCCGATTTGAAAATGGCTACTTTATTTATTGAAAGTGGTGATTTTTTCTGGAATTCCGGTATTTTTTTATGGTCGTTAAAATCAATTACATCAGCTTTTAACAGGTATTTGAGCGAGGTCGATAGTTTATTTAAAGAAGGTATCGGGGTATATAATACACCGGATGAACATGATTTTATTTCAAAAACCTACCCCAAGTGTAAAAACATATCAATCGACTATGGCATCATGGAAAAAGCTGAAAATGTGTATGTCCTGTGTTCCGATTTTGGCTGGTCCGATTTGGGAACCTGGGGTTCCCTTTATGATATGTCGGGGAAAGATAAGGATTCGAATGCCATACAGGGTAAAAATGTTTTTATGTATGATTCGGAAAACTGTATAATTAACCTGCCGAATGAGAAACTTGCTGTTATTCAGGGATTAAACGACTATATTATTGTCGATTCCGATAATATTCTTCTGATTTGCAGAAAGGAAGATGAGCAGAAAATTAAAAATTTCGTTAATGATGTAAAACTTGAAAAGGGAGAAAACTATATTTGATGGATTTACGGATACACTTAAAAAAAGAGGTTGCCTGATAAGGGCAACCTCTTTTTTTTATTCTAACCTATTTAAATTTCTAATATTCCCAAAGATCGTGTTCAACATTGAATAGCCATTCTTTTTGAATTTCTGCTTCCATCAACGCATCAATTCCTTGTGTATAAGAATTATTCCAACGATTATCATATACATTGGATATGGCAAATATGTGACTGTCGAACCTGCGCTGCATAAAGAAATCATCGTATGAAATTCTTTGTGAGTCGTTCATGCGGTTAAATACTTCATGATTTGCCAGTATGGGACGAATTTCCGGAAAGTAAACCCAAAATGTTTGTGCCTGCAAAATCTCTTCGGTTGGCATACCCTGATTATCGAGACGATTGTAAACTCTGATGGGGCTAATTCCGATAATCCGTACTTTCATTACGGAATGGTTTTTATCGAAGAACCATTTTTCTTTTACCAGTAATTTTTTTACCTCATAGGTCTTTCTCGGATTTTCGACTATAACTTCTACCAGCTGTCCTGTTGTCGGATCAGTTGTTTTTGTTGTATCGATTCCGGCATCAAATGCTTCATCAACCTGATCAATCGTCATCTGGGCGGTGAATTCATTCAACGGGTCATTGGTCGAGAAAGCCCTCACGCCTTCATTATCAATACCCCAGAGAACCAGATCGACAAAATTCATTCTTCCACCAATAGGTTTTGTCGGGTAATATAAA
>CAYUAV010000228.1:0-6371 GCA_964442665.1 uncultured Bacteroidales bacterium | reverse complement strand
TCAGGCTGGGATGATTCATGTACCTTTATATCCTACACTTAGTGAATCGGATTATGAATTTATTCTGGATCATTGTCAGCCAAACATTCTGATCGTCTCTGATATAAATCTGTATCAGAAATTAGAACCCATTACCAAGAGAGTCACTTCCGTAAAGGATATCTACACTTTTAACTTGATAAACGAGGTAAAGAACTGGAAGGAGATCCACGATTTGGGAAAGAATAATGCTGAAAAATACCGAACACATCTCGAAGAAACAAAGAAAGGTATTTCTCCCGATGATCTGGCTACATTGATATATACTTCAGGCACTACCGGAAACCCTAAAGGAGTTATGCTTTCGCATAAAAATATCGTCAGTAACATAGAAGGAATATGTCAGATTTATCATTTCGGTCCGGGTGATAATGCACTTAGTTTTTTGCCAATAAGCCACGTATTTGAGAGAACAATCAATTACTATTTTCAGTTTTCAGGTGTTTCCATTTACTATGCAGAAAATTTGGGTACAATTTCCGAGAACCTGAAAGAAGTAAAACCAACCATATTTATTGCCGTTCCCCGTGTTCTTGAACGTATTTACGATCGGATAATTGGAGTGGGGAAAGATTTAAAAGGTATAAAAAAGCAACTGTTCTTCTGGGCAGTTAATTTAGGATTGCGTTTCGAATTTAACCGTGCAAACGGATGGTTATACCATCTGAAACTGAAACTGGCCGATAAACTTATATTTTCAAAATGGAGACAGGCCGTAGGCAATAATGTACAGTTAATTGTTGTTGGAGGTGCAGCGCTTCAGCCCAGATTAATTCGGATATTCAATGCTGCGGGTATTCCTTGTGTCGAAGGTTACGGGATGACTGAAACTTCGCCGGTAATAGCGGCCAGTGTATTCGATACGGGAGAAATAATGATAGGTACTGTTGGTCCGGTGTTACCGGGGATGAAAGTTAAAATATCAGACGACGGCGAAATACTTGTTAAGGGCGATTCCGTGATGATGGGTTATTACAGGGATCCGGAACAGACCAGAGAAGTATTTGATGTTGATGGGTGGTTGAAAACAGGCGATGTTGGTGTATTTATCGAAAACAAATTCCTGAAGATCACTGACAGAAAGAAAGAAATGTTTAAGCTGTCGAGCGGAAAATATATTGCTCCGCAGGTTATAGAAAATAAATTCAAAGAATCAATTTTCATTGAACAGATTATGGTAATCGGTGAAAATGAAAAATTTGCCAGCGCACTCATTTCACCGAATTTTTCTTTTTTGCATAATTGGTGCACCCTCCATTATATCAAGTACCGCGACAATTTGGATTTAATTAAAAATCCGAAAGTTATTGAACGATACCAACGCGAAGTGAATGCGATGAATAAGAAACTGGGACAAACAGAAAATATTAAACGTTTCAGGCTTGTACACGAAGAATGGACAGCTCAAACCGGTGAATTATCGCCAACATTAAAACTTAAAAGAAGATTTATTTCCGAAAAATTTAAAGATATTTTAAAAGAAATTTATTCCGTCCAGAAGGACAGTAATAGGGCTGACTAGTACTTAGTTATATTCTCGCATCGAATCATCAAATTTTGCTGTATAGATAGAAGTAAGAATATCCGCTTTCATAAAAAAAGCCTGGTATAGCTGCTCATATTCTTTTTCAGAACACTTATTTCGGCAGGAGATGGCATAGTTCTGCGTCTTCTCAAATACAGCAGCAATTTTATCGCAAGGAAAATGGTCACATTCACCGCAATTTTTTTTGTCATCCAGAAATTCACAGGAATTAATGGAATGTGCGCAATACCTTTCTTTGGTACAGCCATTGCAACGTATTTCATCGTTACTTACAATAGTATCACGGAATCCCAGTTTAAACCATAGTTCGGCTACACGGGTCAGCTCATTTTCATCATTTTTTTGTGTGGCAATAAATCTTGGGCAAAGACTGCATATATCGCCACAAAAAGAGATATATTCCATTTTGGTCATAATGGTGTGAATTATCCGATTATTTTCACTGAATTTATTACTATCAGTTATTAACTGAATAAACAATAAAATTCAATTTATATTATTTTTTGCATAATAATGGGAATCTATCTGCGATTCGAACCTGGCTGACCCAACTATGTAATTGTACAATTGAAGCTCGTATTTTAATCTTTTTACCTCGAATATTTGAATACTAAGTAACTCGTAATCTTATAAAATGGGATTTAACAAAAAGAAAAATCACTTACTAAGGTAACGATATATTATATTGTATTAGATTATTCTTCAGGTTCAAACTTAATTTTTAGTGTAACTTCACCGGAAACAGGAATACCATCTTCAGTACCCGGCTGCCATGCAGGGCCTTCTTTAACAAGTCTTATCGCTTCTTTATCGAAAGCATCACCGGCACTTTTATCTACAACGATATGGTTAACAGCACCATTTACATTTATAGTAAAACTGAGTTTAACGGATACAGGTTTTTCGAAAGCAGGTAGTTTTTCATAATCAGTATTTTCACGGATATATTGTTTATAAGCTGGATACCCGTCGGCTGGTCTGGGTGAAATAATTACCGGAGTAACAGATTCTTCGTCGCTCCTGATCGTAGTTACAGCTCCGGTAAGATCTGATTTTTTCTGGACTCCATACCCGACTACTACGACTTCATCGAGGGCTATCAAATCTTCGTTGAGCATCACTGTCAGGTCATTTTCATCATCAACAGGTAATTCTTCTGTTGTGTATCCTACATAAGCAAATTGCAAAACCGCACTATCCTCATCTGGAATTGCAAGTTGAAAGTTACCTTTACTATCGGATATAGTACCTGTGGTTGTACCTTTAACTAAGACAGTAACGCCCGGCAGAGGGGCATCATCTGTTGCAGAAAATACTCGTCCGGTTACCATATTTTTATTCTTTTGTGACCCTGGTGGTGACGCCGTCCTGGTTCTCTCTGTTTTCATGTTTCTGCTTGACTTTGCTGTGACGCTTTCACTTTCCGGGATTTCAATCAACTGCTTTTTATTTATATTAGCACCGGTAGTATTATCCGGTATATTTTTTATTGTTTCAATACTTACTTCAGGTTCTAAATCCATACTACGAACACTTTCATCCTGCACGGTGGTTTTCACCTCAATTTCTCGGCGTATTGCAGGTTGCCGGGCGGTATAACGACTTCCATCAACCGGCGGTTCAGTCTTATGAATTTCTTCACCTTCTTTACGAATGGCCGGTATAAAGGCAATATTCTTTTTCAGTGAATCAGAATCCGACTTAACAATGAATTTCTTACTTAATGTTGTGTCTTTTTCAGGATATTTTTCAGCCAGCTTCGATGCATTTTTTGTCGATTGGTGTACTAAATATACAGTGAATCCGATACTCAGAATAAGAATAGCGGCTGCCGTATATCTCAGAATCGGCATAAATATTGATTTTCGTGACAGGGTGCGGTCATATATCTTTTGCTGAAGTTCGGCAATATCATTACTGAATTCATTAGAGTTTAGGTTTGATAATCCTTCGAAAGCCTCTTTCTCGAACTTATCCTGCATGATTTTCTTTTCGAAACCATGTTTTTCTTTGCCTGAAAAAAGATTACGAAAATATTTCAGGTATTTTTCCAGGCTATTATCGTTATGTTTTTTTTGTCTGTCCATGTTCGTTCTCCAGGCATATTTTCAGGTTTCGTTTACCGTTCTGTATATAGCTCTTCACCTTCGTTAAAGGTATATCCAATGAATCGGATATTTCCTGGTAGCACTTTTCCTGAAAGTAAAAAAGTTCAATACACATTCTCTGTTCATTTCTGAGCTTCTCGATACAATTTTTTAGTGCATCATTCATATCTATTTCAGGAGCTTCATCTAAAGGAGACAATTCGAGTGTCGATTCCATAAATTGTTCCTCAGAAAAAATTTGAAGTTTTTTCTTTTTCGATGATTCAGTTTGCAACTGACGTAAACAATAGTGCTTGGTAAGTACGTAAAGCCAACTGCGGAATGTTACTATAGTGTGCTTTTCAACTTCAATAATAAGTTTTTCGAAAATTTGCATAACAGCGTCTTTACTCTCTTCCCGATTTTTAAAATATTTCAGACATACACCATATACAAGGTGAATGTATCGCTGATAGAGTATTCCCAGTAATTCAAGTTCCTTTTCTGAAAGGTACTTGTCTATGAGTTGTTCATCACTTTGTTCCTCGGAACCTCTATTTTTTTGTGAAATAATCAATCGTTACAAGAACTTGTTATACTGATATTTAGAGCAAAGGAAATGAAAAAATATAAAAAAACACAGGCGAAATTTATGGATTTTTTTCGTGCGCTGTATCCTGATAACAGAAATCGAAAATACGAAACAATGTTTAATTTAAAATTTATAGTCATGAAGAAATTTGCATTATTAACAACAGTTTTAATTTCGTTATTATTTCTTGTAACGAATTGCCAGGCTTCGATAACAATTTCAGGAATTGTGACCGACGCCTCAACCGGTCAGCCTCTACCCGGAGTTAGTATTGTTGAAAAAGGTACGTCAAACGGTGCAGTTACCGATATAAACGGAGCCTATTCCATTACGCTGAATTCCGAAAATGCCGTGCTTCAGTATACTTTTATCGGGTATGATACTGAAGAAGTGAAATTACAGGGCCGTACTACCATTAATGTTCAGATGAATCCTTCAATGGAAGAACTGGAAGAGGTTGTGGTAATCGGATACGGTACAGCAGAAAAATATGATGTGACAGGCTCAGTTTCTACTTCACAGCCTCTGTTCTCACACAAATCGCGAGCAGCAAAATATGCTCCTGCATCATATGATATGGCCTATATTCAGCATAATACTGAAGGTTATTCAACCATTCATGAAAATGGTTATAAAGATGTTAAGATCAATCCGCTTTCAACTTTTTCAATCGATGTGGATGCCGCTTCCTACAGCAATGTCAGACGTTTTATCAATTATGGACAAAAACCCCCTATCGACGCGGTTCGCATTGAGGAAATGATCAACTATTTTAAGTACGACTATCCGCAACCTGAAGATGAACATCCTTTCTCGATAAATTATGAGCTTGCCGATTGTCCGTGGAATAAAGATCATAAACTGCTTCATATCGGATTACAGGGGAAAATGATTCCAACGGAAAATTTACCTCCTTCGAACCTGGTGTTCCTGATCGATGTTTCCGGTTCGATGAGCGATGTAAATAAGCTTCCTTTACTAAAAAGCGCTTTTAAATTATTGGTCGATCAGCTCCGAAAGGAAGACCGCGTGGCGATAGTGGTTTATGCCGGAGCATCCGGGATGGTTTTACCCTCAACAAAAGGCAGTGAAAAGCAGACGATCATCGAATCGTTGCAAAGACTCGAAGCAGGAGGTTCCACTGCAGGAGCAGCCGGACTTAAATTAGCTTACCAGGTAGCTGAGCAGAACTTTATGGAAAACGGAAATAACCGGATCATCATGGCAACCGACGGCGATTTTAATGTTGGTCAGTCGAGTAATGCCGAGATGGAAAGACTTATTGAGACAGAAAGAGAAAAGGGCATCTCCATTTCGGTACTCGGTTTTGGGATGGGCAACTACAAGGATGACAAAATGGAGATCATTGCCGATAAGGGGAATGGTAACTATGCATATATCGATAATATACAGGAAGCTAAAAAAGTGTTTGTGAACGAATTTGGTGGTACACTTTTTACAATTGCCAAAGATGTTAAAATACAGATCGAATTTAATCCGGTAAAAGTTAAGGAATACAGGCTTGTAGGATATGAAAACCGGTTACTCAACGAGGAAGATTTCGACAATGATAAGATCGACGCCGGTGAACTGGGTTCGGGACATACGATTACTGCACTCTATGAAATTGTTTTAACTAATGAGAAAGAGGAGAGTGACATTAAACTTAAATACCAGACTACAACGGTTAATGAGTTTGCGGTAAACACCAACGAACTGGTAAATATCAAATTACGGTACAAAAAACCCGACGGGTACAAAAGTAACCTAATTGAAGCCGCAGTGGCTGACGAAGCCACTCCTGTGTCAAGAACTTCCGAGAATTTCAGATTTTCGGCAGCTGTGGCCGAATTCGGCATGTACTTACGCAATTCTGAGTTTAAAGGCAATACTTCTATCGATTCGATTCTCGAGCTGGCTCAAAATTCACGTGGCAATGACGAAGAAGGATACCGAAGTGAGTTCATCAGGTTAGTAAAATCGACTGATGCTTTAAGATAGTAAATTTGACTTGATTTTTGGAAATAGCTGAAGTTTTTACAGATGCTCTGTGTGGTAGTTTTTGCGATTATCACACAGAGTTTTATTTTTCATAAGGGGTACATAG
>CAYUAV010000227.1:0-6382 GCA_964442665.1 uncultured Bacteroidales bacterium | reverse complement strand
TCCAATAATCCTGATTTTACCCGGTTCGATACAATTACATGGTACAGGCACCATAATCATCATATTAATGATGTATTTGGAATTCAGTTAGCATTAAGCAGGCATACAGCAATCGGTACAAGCAGTCTGGGATGGCATCTGCGATCGGAGAATATAATCAGTACAAATATCGGATACGACCGGGGTATTGTGGTTCCGGTGTCCGGATATGAAGGTGTTAATTATACACTGTCCGATACCCGATCGAATTTTGACATGCATTTTGAACAGACAGCTGACTTTTATCCTTTTTATCTCACCGGAGCTATATTGGTTAGCTGGAATTCTTATTTACCCGATAAATTAAATGTATTTCCGGGAATTGATAGTCGGTTCTATCTTTTTACAACAACCTATTTATTTGCCAGCTATAACTATTCCCAGGGTTTACCTACCTTTACCGACCTGACCTATGAAGATCCCAGTAATCAGGGCAATAATGACCTGAAGCCCTACTCACAACATATATTTAGTGGTGGAATACGATATCTGGATAACAGATTCAATGTAATGTTTGATTACTTCTACCAGCTTGGTCACAATGTCATAGATTGGGTATGGTTCGATGATAGTTACAGATTCAGTCCCATAAATGTTAAAAAATACAATAGCCAGGGAGTAGAATTAACAGGTCAGATTCATGTGAAAGATATACCTGTAATAAATAGCATGCTTGATGATGTCAGAATAAATTACACTTATATCGATATGCACAAAAACATACCTGGCCATGTTTCAAAATTTTTCAATACCCGAAATAAATTCTCAGCTATGTTGCAGAAGGAATTCTTTAACCATTTTATTGCCGCGTGTAACATTGGTTTTATCGATCGTGAAGGCCATTATGTAATTTACGATTTTAATGATAATGAATATAAAACACCAACATTCAAACCATACTGGCTCACCGATTTACGCCTGAGCTATCGTATAAGGGAATTTATAATCTATGTCGAGGCTACGAATTTGTTTGATGTTGCTTATATTGATGTCGGAAGCATTGATCAACCGGGTCGATGGATTACCGGAGGAATTAAATACACGGTTTCAGGATTTTAGTCTGGATTAATATAATATATTCTATGAAACAACGGGATTTATTCTTCGCACTTTTCCCTGTAGATATCAAGCAGGTCATAACCATATTTCTCGAAATAACCAAGTTGCATGGCACGGAACAGGGTGTTGCAGCCTTTTTCATTGTCGCCCTGTGCTAAATAAATTAATCCTCGTATCTTGTACGCATTGGGTTCAAGAGGATCAATCACTAATACATTATTTATTGCATTTTGCGCTTTCTCATATTCATTAATTTCCAGATAAAGTCCGGCAAGAAAATTATATGCATTAATTTTTTCAGGCTCCAGGGTAACTAATTTTTCATAGGCAGAAATAGCTCTGGGAAAATCATGGTCATCATATGCCATGTTACCTAATACTTCATAGGCCGGAGCGTAATCAGGGTTTACTATAATTGCACGATTCAGCACCGTCATAGCCTGATCGGTGTTTTTTAGCCGGAGATAGGTCATGGAAAGCGGAAGCAATACATCAACTGATGAATTATCGATTGTAAATGCTTCATTAAAATCATTTAAGGCATCGTTATAGCGTTGAATTAAAAAGTATGCATTGCCACGATTTAAGTAAGCTTCGAAACGCAGGTCGTTTTTGTCAGTATATTTCAATGTCTTACCAAAGAAAAGTATGGCAGGGCCATAACTTTTCGTTACAATACACACTTTTCCCCGAAGCATATACACTTCGGGTATATCGGGTTTCAGCCGCAGAGTTGTATAACAGTCTTTTATCGTATTGTCGTAGCTGCCGAGATGAAACTCAATGCTTGCCCGCTGCAGGAAATATTCAGCTTTGGTCGAGTCGATTGCTATG
Organism: uncultured Bacteroidales bacterium; assembly: GCA_964442665.1. Classification (GTDB taxonomy): domain Bacteria; phylum Bacteroidota; class Bacteroidia; order Bacteroidales; family UBA10428; genus UBA10428. The sequence continues at coordinate 4,450 of CAYUAV010000227.1, read as the reverse complement.
GCTTTGTCGATGGTATGAAGTGCCTGTTGATAGGCTCCTTTTTCTGAATAATCCAAACTTGAGCGATAATGCTGATCCGCGTCCTGCGTCCAAACCCTTACATTGATAGTGAGAAAACAACATAGTAATAGCGAAATTGTACCAATTCTTGAAAAATTCATCTGGTAATTAATTTAGAACCAGGGGATAACTATAAATCTGATCGCCTGTGTAAAGCTTTACCGTATATTGTCCGGCTGGCAATTGACGCAGCGAATATCTTTTACTCAGTGCCATTCCCGTTAATCCCCGGTCTTCAAATACTACTTCATCATCGATCATGAAAAAGATATTCACCGGTCTTAAATCTGTATTCAGATAGCTCACAATGAGCGTCTGGTCATCGGGCCTTATAAAGCTGGGTTTCGATTCTTCGCTTTCTTTGATCGTTTTAGCCGTTGAATTTGTTACGGAAAAACGTTTTTCGGATGTATTGTTCCCGTCGGCAATTGTTACAGTATAGTTTCCATCGGGCATGTTCGCCAGATCAAGCAACTGGAAAAAGTTGTTTTCTCCCCGAATGGACTTTGTAAAGAAAACTTCACCCATTGAATTGGTTATAGTCAGATCAATTGACTTTCTGCCTGTATTTATTACTCCAAGCCGGGCTGTATTTCGCGAAGTAATTGAAAAAAGCAAACAGTTTTCAGGGGGGACTGTCTTGCCGCTGACAGGAATGAAAAGAAAAATGATGATCAGGCTAATCAGAGCATAGGGCTTAAGTGACATAAGTGTAAGTTTAGGGTTAGGGGAAACAAAAATATAAAACAAGTGATTACAAGTCAATACTTTGACAAAAAATATTTACTCATTTGTATAAATAACGACATTTTCCGGAAGTTCTATCGCGAATTTTGATGTTTCCGATGGAGTCAGCCAATAGACTCTATGCATTTCCATAATTTCTCAGCAGTGCGATCCCAGGAAAATTTTTTCTTTCGTTCGAACCCTTTTTGTATAAGTTCGTTTCTTAATGGTTCATTATTACTGATGGCTATCATACCCTTGGTGATTGACTCAACAGAACGGGGATCGACATAGTATACAGCATCACCGCCGACTTCCGGCATTGAAGTAGTATGGGATGTAATGACAGGCACTCCGCACGACATGGCTTCAAGAACAGGTATTCCAAATCCTTCGAAAAGCGAGGCGTATATGAGTGCCAGGCTCGCACCCATAACATGAGGCAATTCATCTTCGGGTAACCGGCCGGTAAAGATGATATCATTTTTATAAGGAGAATTCCTGTAAGCCCGTTGTGTATCTTTAGTCTGGTATTTTGTCGAACCCGCCACCAGAAGTCGGGTATTATGATTTGTAATTTGCTTGTATTGCGAAAAGGCCTCAATAATGCGTATCAGATTTTTCCTGGGATGCACCAGGCCCAAAAAAAGAAAATAGGGATAACCATCGGTATATTTATTTCGGGTGTGCTGAATTATCTGTTCACTGGCAGGAACCAGCCTTTCATTGACCCCGTTGTAAACCACATCAATTTTATCACGGTCGATATTGAATTGTGATGAAATATCGTTTGCCGAGTATTCCGAAACCGTGGCGATACGATTGGCCTTTTTGATAAAACGCGGGAAGAAATAATTGTAATAGAGGCGGGGCAGTGTTTCGACCCATTGAGGCTCGTGAAAAAAATTCAGGTCGTGAATTACGACAACGGATGGAACATTGGTGCGTAAACTTAACCAGCCGTCGGGCGACAGAAAAATATCGGGTTTATATTTTTTTAGCACAAATGGAATTCCCCAATCGAAAAACAGGTACCACAGTACCGGGTGACGGGCTTGCGGAAAGGCAACTACGGGCGTAATATTATCAGCAAAAAGGAATTCTTCACTGTATTTGCGATCGAAAATGAATATAAATTCATGTTCGGGATGTTGTTGTGTGATATGCCGTAGTGTTTCACAGGCAAACCTTCCCAGGCCTTCAAGCTTTCCGGGAAGTAATAATCGGGTATTTACGGCAATTCGCATGGTATATGGTATGCAATCCGGAGACGAAAATAATGAATTGTTATAAATAAGTTGAAAGCCTGACAGTCATTCCGATTTAAATTTCATCACCTGACCACCGCCGCCTGACTCCTTGCTCCTGACTCCTGACTATACGTGATCTATGATTGATACTGGTTGCTTGGTGCTGGGAACCGGGCTGTCTGCTATTCTCTACTAAACAAATCAACAAATAAACACTTTAAGAGAATGATAAATTGATAAATTGATGAACTGATGAACTGATGAATTGATTTCGCAAGGTTAAACTGCTGGCTCGTGAATACTGACTTCCAACTTCTGAATTCTGGATTCTGACTCCTGACTCCTCATTCACATATTTCAATTTGCCATTAACCTTCAATTAACTATTTTTGTACTTCCGATTCAACCAACTCATACTGTTATTCATGGAGACCCGACGATCGTTCCGCTATTTTGATATTTTACTGGGCATTTTTGTGGCCATATTACTAATATCGAATATTGCTTCCACAAAGATCCTGACACTCTGGAAATTCACCTTCGACGGTGGTACCATCCTTTTCCCGCTTAGCTATATTTTTGGTGATGTATTAACGGAGGTATACGGCTACCAGCGTTCACGCAGGGTGATCTGGACGGGATTTTTCGGGGCATTCCTGATGTCGCTGGTACTATATGTGGTCCAGATCCTTCCCCCGGCAGCCGAATGGCCCAACCAGCAGGCTTATGAAGCCCTGTTGGGCTTTGTGCCAAGGATAGTCCTTGGAAGTCTGCTGGCATATTTTGCCGGGGAATTCTCGAATTCCTATATTATGTCGCGGTTAAAGATAAAGACGAAGGGCAGGTTTCTCTGGGTGCGAACCATAGGTTCCACACTGGTAGGCGAGGGACTGGATACCATGATCTTCTGTTTCGTCGCTTTTTACGGTCTGTTGCCAGACAGTCTGCTTGTATCGGTAATTGTTTCCAACTATATTTTCAAATGCGGCGTAGAAATCCTGTTTACACCTGCAACATACATGATAGTCGGATTCCTGAAAAGAAAGGAGCATGAGGACCACTACGATCATGACATCAGTTACAATCCGTTTATATTAAAGATATAAAATTCGAAACCCGACAAGAGTTTCCGGATTTATAGGAAATAAATAATAAATAAACAAACAAAAAAAGGGTGCTTCATTTTGAGGCACCCTTTTTTAATTAAATAAATTATCCTATTCTTCAACTTTTACTGAGATCTCGATATAACCATCATTTCCTGTGGACAGATCAGTTACTTTGAAAACTCCCTTCTTACCCGAATCTGTTTCAAATACGATCACATCGTTTTCACTCAATTCCGGGACAACATCGAGAGTAGGAGTACCAGCTGATTCAAGATCAGTATCATATGTTACATCATCGAACTCACTTGATGAGAGTGACGAAACTCCGAGCATAGTTTCATTGATTGTTGTCCAGCTTGGAATGTTATACAAAGATACATTTTGGATATCTGACTGACTTGGGGAGTAAAGCGCAGCTAATCGAGAACCATAATAGTAAATAATATCAACCATTTCAGAATGGTTAGCTGCTTCGCTGCCTGTTATTTTATAAACTTCACCAGTTGTTAAAGATGCGGTGCTACCATAATCAGCATTGCTTTGAGCTCCCATTAAAACCGCAGTAAATGTATTTAATTCAACACCTACTGTCACCTCAATCTCGATTGATTGCGAGGCATCCTGGTCGTCCTTATCGATGGCCTTAACCGTAAGGGTGGTATTTTCCGTGATATTTTCCAGTACATAATTAAAGGTGTAGTTAACATCATCGGTTGAAGTTACCGTGCCGCTGGAAAAACTTGTAACGGTTTGGAGTAACGATTCGGAAAGACCGGTCATTTTCCTGATCTCGACAGTTTTAAGCCCGGCCTCGGCAACAATGGTACCGGTAAGTGTGGCAGAAGTGACTCCGACACCAAGGACTACCGGACTGGCCTGATCGAAAGCAACCGTGGGTACCGGGTGTGTCTCTTCGGTACATGAATTAAACATCAAAGCAATACTTATTGCTGCAAGCCCTAAAAACAGATTCAGTTTTTTCATAGTATTCAATTTAAATTAAACAATTTTCTTTTTTTGGTTTATTTTTGATTTAACCTTCCAAACAACGGTTGAAACGTAATTTGTTCTATTAAAGTTACGAATATTTTAATCGGAATGTAAACATATTAACAGGTAATTTACATACATTGCTGTAAAAGGTAAAATTATGTCATGGATTAGGGATTAAGGTATAGAGGAAACAGTATTCAGAATTCAGTAGTCAGGAGTAAGTATTTGGGAGTCAGGAGTTAAAGAGTGAACTTGTCTTACATAGTCACAAGATCCCACATTCCAGGCATTAAATTTAATTCTGAATGCTGA
>CAYUAV010000226.1:0-6383 GCA_964442665.1 uncultured Bacteroidales bacterium | reverse complement strand
AAGACCTTAATAATTCATACAAATCTGAGATAGGATTTTCACGAGAATCAGAATAATAATTTATGCGACAACTGCTTAATTTAAATTAAATGGCTGCAATCTTCAGACAGCCAGGAGATATGATAGCGAAAAACGGGCTTTAGCTTTCTTGAATTTTATAAGATCGTATTAATTCTGACCTGTTAATCTGGTATAAAAAACTATTATCCTCCGAAATCGTCGTAGTCTATCATTTCTTCAGGTACACCAAGGTCGTAGAGCATTTTCTGAACAGCATCATTCATCATGGGGGGACCGCACATGTAATATTCAATTTCTTCCGGCTCTTCGTGGTTTTTCAGATAGTTATCGTAAAGCACCTGATGGATAAACCCCACGTATCCCTTCCAGTTATCCTCCGGTTGCGGTTCGGAAAGAGCTATGTGAAACTTGAAATTAGGAAATGCTTTTTCGATCTTACGAAACTGATCTTCGTAAAAAATTTCACGTTTCGAACGTGCGCCGTACCAGTACGATACCTTACGATCCGTTTTCAGTGTATGAAAAAGATGGAACAGATGCGAACGTAACGGAGCCATTCCGGCGCCTCCACCCACATAAACCATTTCCCGATCGGTATCTTTTATAAAGAACTCTCCGTAAGGACCGGAAATGTCCACTTTATCGCCTGGTTTCCTGGAAAAAATATAAGAAGAACAAATTCCCGGAGGAACATTCATAAATGCGCCTTTTGAGCGATCCCAGGGTGGTGTGGCAATGCGAATATTCAAAATAATGATATTCCCCTCAGCAGGATGATTTGCCATAGAATAGGCCCTGAAAGTCTCTTCTGTATTTTTCAGTTTCAGATCCCACATATGAAATTTATCCCATTCGTCTCGGAATTTCTCTTCTACTTCAATATCCCTGAAATTCATCTCGAATTTTGGTACATCGATCTGAATATAACCTCCCGATTTAAAATCGAGATTTTCACCTTCCGGGAGTTTCACTACGAACTCTTTGATAAAAGTGGCTACATTTTTATTTGATTTAACTTCGCATTCCCATTTTTTGATTCCCATAACTTCCTTCGGGACCTGTATCTTTAAATCCTGTCTTACCTTCACCTGGCATCCCAGTCTCCAGTTGTCCTGTTGTTCACGTCGGGTAAAATAACCCACTTCCGTAGGAAGTATCGATCCTCCGCCTTCCAGAACCTGGCAACGGCACATGGCACAGGTACCTCCTCCGCCACAGGCCGAAGGCAGATAAATTCCGGAGTTGGACAGTGTCGTCAGTAATGTGCTTCCGGGATCAACGGTCAGAACTTTTTCACCTTCGTTAATATCAATATTGACCTCTCCCTGTGGGGTAAGCCTTTTGCGGGCATATAACAAAATTGCAACAAGCAATAGTATAACAAGCAAAAAGACCACGATGCTGATAGAAATAATGCCGAACTGACTAGTTAAAATGATCATCTTGTAATCTAATTTCAATTATAACTTGATCCCCATGAAACTCATAAAAGCAATGCCCATTAATCCTGTGATAATGAAAGTGATCCCTAAACCCTTAAGTGGAGCCGGTACATTCGAATATCTGATTTTTTCCCTGATCGCTGCAATTCCGACAATCGCCAGGAACCAGCCAACACCCGATCCTAGTCCGAATGACGTAGCTTCGAGAATGGAGCTATATTCCCGTTCCTGCATGAAAAGAGAACCTCCAAGGATAGCACAATTCACGGCAATTAAGGGAAGAAATATTCCCAGTGAAGTATACAAAGCGGGGGCAAACTTCTCGATCACCATCTCAACAAGTTGCACCATGGAAGCAATCACTGCAATAAACATGATAAACGAAAGAAAGCTCAGATCGACGTCGGTCAGCTGGGGACTGATCCATGAGAGTGCTCCTTCTTTTAAAATATAATTCTCAAGGATGTAATTCACCGGAACTGTAATCCCCAGAACAAAAATTACAGCAACTCCCAATCCTACCGATGTTTTTACCGTTTTCGACACAGCCAGGTACGAACACATACCCAGGAAGTATGCGAAAATCATGTTGTCAATAAAAACCGACTTAATAAAAATATTAATCAAATGTTCCATAATACTTAGTGCGTTTCAAGAAGTTCTTTATTCCTGCTTCGCTGTACCCATATGATAATACCAACAGTTATAAGCGCCATTGGAGGAAGGATCATCAGACCGTTATTTTCATATCCGATGCTGTATAAACCCAGCTTTTGTATTACCGGAAATCCGTAGATCGTACCCGAACCTAAAAGCTCCCGGAAAAAAGCGACAATCACCAGTATCATGCCGTAACCTGCTCCGTTGCCAATTCCATCGAGAAATGATGGCCATGGTCTGTTACCAAGAGCAAATGCCTCGAGGCGTCCCATAATGATACAGTTTGTTATAATCAATCCGACGAATACTGATAATTGTTTGCTCACATCGTAGGCATATGCCTTTAAAATCTGATCGACAAGAATTACTAACGTGGCAATGACAACCAGCTGCACAATAATACGGATACGCGGAGGTATATAACTGCGCAGGAACGATATCACAACATTCGAGAGAGCTGTTACAACGATTACTGAAAATGCCATTACAATGGAAGGTTTCAGCTTAACCGTAACAGCCAAAGCCGAACAAATACCCAAAACCTGCACAGTAATAGGATTATTTGCTCCTAATGGATCACGTAATAACTTCAGATTTTTTGAAGATAATAATGGTTCTTTATCAGTATTCATAACCGGTTACTTTCTTTTATTTTCAAAAAATGATTCATAGCTGCTCAGACAATCATACAACATGGCCTGAACTCCTTTGCTTGTAATTGTTCCACCCGATATAGCATCCACTCCGTATAAATCAGATGGATCGGTACCCCCTTTTACCACCTTGATGGAAGTAAATACTCCATCTTTAAACAGTTTTTTACCGTAAAATTCTGCCTGGAACCGATTCTGACTGATCTCCGCACCTAAGCCCGGTGTCTCTGATTTATGATCGAAGACTGCACCATAAACGGTATTCATATCGCTTTCCAACGAAATAAATCCCCAAATCGGACCCCAAAGTCCTTTTCCCCGTACCGGGAAAACATAAAACGTATCAGCTTTATTAACACAGACATAAACCGGCAACTTACGCGTGCCTGTTATTCCCTGAATCTGATTTTTGACCTCCGGAACATCTATTCCTTCCGATTTGATGAATCCTGAAAGAAAAGTTTTAAAAGGACTAACCTTCCGCTCTTTAATCGAGATTTCCAGTTTTTTAATCTTATCGATCTTTGCCACTTCTTCTTTCAGATTAACATCGATTGCAGCTACCCCTTCCAGTTTATTCCCCTTTGGATCGATAACATAGCTATTTGGAATGTATTTCCGGAATAATTCCTCAGCATTCTTTTCCGTGCTCTCAATCCTCACTGATTTAAGGATATTCTGCATGGTTTCCACCCTCACATTCATATCCTGAACAGGCTTTAACTGCATGGCTACAAAAGAAAGAATTGCAGCAACCAGGATAACCATCGCTGAAGAAAAAATGAAAATATATGTATTGCTAAAACTTTTCATTTCAACCGGTTGTTAAAATTATGCTTTCGAAGGTTTTAATCTCTTCATTCTTCGTTTTATATTGGCTTCTACCACATAGTGATCGATGAGTGGAGCGAAGACATTCATCAGCAAAATTGCCAGCATTACACCTTCGGGATATGCCGGATTAAGTACCCGTATTAAAATGGCAAGCAGACCGATCAGAAAACCATATATCCACTTTCCTTTCTCTGTCTGGGCAGCAGATACCGGATCGGTTGCCATGAATACAGCTCCAAAAGCAAACCCTCCTATTATAAGTTGTTCCCAAGCCGGAATGGCCATGTAATCATTTACTGCAAAAAGATTTAAGATCAAACCCATCAGTAATCCACCGGCAAAAACCGATGTTATAATCTTCCAGCTTCCAATTCCCGTTATGATCAAAATAAAGGCTCCGATAAGAATGGCAAGCGTAGAAGTCTCACCGATCGATCCCGGAATAAACCCGAGAAACATATCGTGGGGAGTATAGGGCATTTCATGCAACCTGTTAGCAGCAGCATAGGCCATCACGGTTTCTCCTGAAAAACCGTCGACGATACCCTTTCCTGCTTTCAATCCTGCTACCCAGACTTGATCGCCTGACATTTCGGAAGGATAGGCAAAAAACAGGAAAGCACGGGCTACAAGGGCAGGATTCAGGACATTCATACCGGCTCCGCCGAACACTTCTACTCCAATAATAACCGCAAACGTTGTAGCAACGGCTACCATCCACAAAGGCACATCGACAGGCATTATAAGAGGGATCAGAAAACCTGTAACAAAAAAACCTTCCGGAACATCATGTTTCCTGATTTGAGCAAAGACGATTTCGATTGACAGACCAACAACATACGATACAATGATAAGTGGCAGTACCTTCAGAAAGCCAAACCAGAAAACCTGCCAGAACGATTGCTCGGCTAATTGCCCGGTAGCCATAAAATGAAACCGACCCACATTCCACATGCCAAAAAGCAAAGCAGGAACCATGGCCAGCACCACAATAATCATGGTACGCTTCATATCAATGGCGTCGCGGATGTGCGAACCTGATCGCGTTACTTTTTTAGGTACATAAAGAAAAGTTTCAAAAGCATCAAAAAATGAGTGGAAAATCGCCAGTTTTCCTCCTTTTTCGAAATTTGGTTTAATAGTATCGAGCAGCTTTCGTAACCCTTTCATCAATATTGAATTTTATATGCCGGGTATTTAATTCATCTCTTTGTACATCAGGTCAAGTCCTTTACGGACTATGCCCTGGATGTTGGTTTTGGAAGTATCGATAAATTCACAAAGTGCAAAATCTTCTTCCACAATCTCGTAAATCCCAAGTTTCTCCATCAGGTCGATATCTTCTATGATCATTGCCTTTAAGAGTTGCAGGGGATAAATATCAAAAGGAAATACTTTTTCAAAATTTCCTGTAATCATCAGGGCTCGTTTTCCTCCGTGAAGATTGGTATCGATCCGGTACTCATCTCTGGGCAGATACCTGGAAAGGAACGACCTTGAAATGCTGAACTTTTTAAGTCCAGGTTTAAACCAGCCGAAAAACTCATGATGATCACCTTCAGGAATTACGGTTATCTGTGAATCGTAATACCCGAGAAACCCCTTAGACGATACCTGTGCGCCGGTTAAAACATTTCCGCTGATATACCTGAGATTTCCTTCCTTAACATTACCTTCAGTCAGCGATCTGATACATGAGCCGGCAATAGTTTTATAGTACCGCGGATTAATAATTTCCGAACCTGTTACAGCTACTGTACGTGCAGCATCGTACTGGCCTTTAATAAAAAGTCTGCCAATAGTGACCACATCCTGTGGCGAAACGACCCAAACAATATCTCCTTTGTTTATGGGATCGATAAAATGAATTTGTGTTCCTGTGTTTCCTGCCGGGTGAGGTCCTTTGAATTTATTAATCTGTACTCCTTTGGCATGCGCAAATACAGTTGATGGCGGATAGGAACTATCAACATTCAAATGCACCTTTCCTCCGCTAAGTTTCAGAAGGGCGTTAATACCCTGCTGAAATTCATTATCCAGATCCTTTAGTAAAAAGTCGTAATCGGGTGCCAGCGGTGCTGTATCGAAAGCGGAGATAAATATAGCCTTAGGTGTGCTCCCGGGATTTGCAATCAGGTTATAGGGACGCTGGCGTATAGCAGGCCAAAGCCCGCTATTTAAAAGATTCCTGATTATCTCTTCACGACTTAATGTTGTCGGATCGGCCTGATTGAACTTTTCATATTCAAATACTTCATCGGGGGTAATAACAACTTCGAGTATGCGCCGTCGTTCGCCACGATTGATCGCCTTCAGTGTACCGCTTACAGGTGAGGTAAATTTAATTTCCGGATGATATTTGTCGTAGAAAAGCGCCGTTCCTGCTTTCACCTTATCATTCACTGCAACAGTCAGTTTGGGCATTAGTCCGTGAAAATCAGTGGGTTTTATTGCAAACAATTCGGCCTTTTTTGCTTTTATGAAAATTTTTTCAGCTTTGCCCTGAAGGTTTATATTAAGTCCTTTTTTAATTTTGATGATATCTGACATAGCGTTACAGACACTTAATAAAATGTGGCACAAAAATAGCTATTTTTAGAACTTCGGCAAGGTTAGCCGGAAAATTCAGATAGTCGTGTCGTATTAGTAACCGGTAAGCGTTGGAAATGTTTTTAATTAAAAAATTTTTTAAAAAATCAAACGTATAATAATGAAAATATGTTGATACATAATTGTGCCAGTGAATTTACAAAATGATTATATTGAGAAAAAT
>CAYUAV010000225.1:0-6388 GCA_964442665.1 uncultured Bacteroidales bacterium | reverse complement strand
AGTATGATGTGTTTCCGTATGAGAATATCGACCAGATCAATCCTGATGAATTCAATGAAACATTGGCTGGTGATCTGAGAGAATATCTTGAATACATCGATCTATATTTTTACTCACTTTATAATCAAAATCTTGTAAAAGAACAGGATTATTTCCGGACAATTTCCGATTCGCTGGGTAAGAACTACCTGTCAGATACCAAAGCAACGTGGTTGAATAACGATATCGAAACTGAAGTCACCAAAAAATACGCAAATCCGAAGATAAAACTCGCTGGTAATGTATTAGTTATGTTGATCGATCCTATATATCAGTATCCTTCAACAGATTTCGGGCGCACACAGCTTTTTGTACCAGAGAAAAGAATAAACGGTCAATTGGTTGATTCGGTCGAGTTCGACATATCTATTATCTGGCTGATTAATCTTTTTCTCTATATGCTTCTTATTTTCGATGTGTTTAACCTCACAGCTACACGTCTGAAACCTCATTCGAAATAAATGCCGGTTAAAATATAAAGCTATTTCGGATCGTAAGCTCAATGGTAATAACAAGTTCCACTGTCAGCTATTATAAAATTTACATGATTCTTGTATTTTTCGAAATAAAAGATACTTTTGTTATATTAATTTAGACTTAATACAAATAACATAGGTGATGGCATGTGCAGATTGTAAAAACAGGGGTATCATACACGATGAAGACACCGACTTAGAACCTTATATACACAATGGTTATAAAAAACTTATAGCCAATGATTGGTTAAAAAACTATGAAAGCAGATACGAAAAAGATGAGATTGTAGAAATTCGGTTCAAAAATACTCATAAAGGGTATTTCATTAATGAAGCAAAGCTGCAATTAAAAACCGATGATGCTGTTGCAGTTGAAGTTCAGCGGGGTCATGATATTGGTACTGTGTCGCTGACTGGAAAACTGGTTTTGAATCAGTTAAGGAAAAGAAATGTTGATATCAACAATTATAAGTTTGCTAAAATATACCGAAAGGCTACCCGGAACGATCTGAGGGTATGGTCCCAATCCATTGAAAGAGAACAGCCTGTATTGCACAAAGCACGTAAGATCATTAGGGAGATGGAACTTGATATGAAGCTAAGCGAGGTAGAGTTCCAGGGCGACGGGTCAAAAGCCATTTTTTATTATATCGCCGACGAACGCGTTGATTTTCGAGAGCTTATTAAAGTACTTGCCAAAGAATTCCATATCAGGATTGAAATGCGGCAAATCGGGGCACGTCAGGAAGCAGGAATGATAGGAGGATTGGGATCTTGTGGTCGTGAATTGTGTTGTTCCAGCTGGAAAACTAATTTTCAGTCAATTCCGCTTAATTCTGCCAAAATACAGGAATTACCGGCTAACGTTCAGAAACTGGCCGGTCCGTGTGGAAAGATTAAATGCTGCATGATATATGAAATAGACACCTACATGGAGGCCAGGGAGGATATCCCGAAAATACTGCTCGAGCTCGAAACTGTTGGCGGAGTGGCTTTTCATCAGAAGACAGATATTCTGAACAGGATCATGTACTATTCTTATACCGAAAACTCGACTGAAAATCTCATTGCTGTTCCCGTAAACAGGGTAAAAGAAATAATAAGTCTCAATAAAAAGGGAATTAAGGCCGAATCACTTATCAAAGAGATGGTCAGGAGAAATGATGTTGATTATATCAGCAAACCTGATCCTATTAACCGGTTTGACAGAATTCATGTTCGGAATGAAATATAATGATCAAATAAATGTGATTAATTAATTTAAATATACTTAATTATTACCCTCGACAGGTCGTCGATAGTGAAAGGTTTTACAAGAACTTCAGTACAACCGGCTTCAATAGAAATATCAGTCTCGTCGGGCGTGCGGGAAGCCGTTTGAGCAATGATCGGGGTATTATTATCGAAGCTCCTGATCTCTTTGGTTACTTCATTTCCTGAAATATCAGGAAGTTGAATATCCATCAGGATTATATCGAACTTATTTTCTTTTGCGTAATCCAGTGCCTCATGTCCGTTTTTAGCCCGGGTTATTTCACCTTTAGTTAATTTAAAAATCTGCGTCAAATAAATGAAATTCATCTCATCGTCTTCAACAATAAGTAACCGTTTACCCGATAAGTCTACTATTTCAGACATATCACATTATAACCAAATAGCATAACAACGAGTAAAAGTAACAGAAACTCCATGAAGTATTGACCGTAAAATGATATATTTATAAACATTTCTGTAAATCTTACTGCCATGAGCTTCAATATACGAGAACTATTTTCTGCGGAAATACTTCGAAAGCCGATCAAAAATTATTCGCGCAGCACCATATTTCTGATCAGGCAAATCAAAATTTTCAGGCTGGCTTTTAAAGGATTTTCTGAGGACCGTGTACAGCTTAGAGCATCAGCTCTTACCTACTACTCTATTCTGTCCATTGTTCCCCTTGTTGCCATGATTTTTGGCATAGCTAAAGGTTTTGGCTTTGAAAGTTATCTTAAAGATGAATTACTGAAAAATTTTTCAGGTCAGGAAAAAGTTCTGGAATGGATACTGACATTCGTCGATCGTTATTTGTCGCATATTAAAGGTGGATTGATCGCCGGGGTGGGAATAGTAGTTCTGCTCTGGTCGGTTATGAAACTGCTCGGGAATATCGAAAGCTCATTCAACGACATCTGGCAGATCAAAAAATCGAGAGTAATATCACGGAAGATGAGCGATTATATATCGCTTGTAGTAATAACTCCGCTACTTTTATTTGTGTCAAGCAGCACGACAATTTTCCTTTCGGAACAACTTCAGAGTAGCAGTCATGTATTTCCTTTATTGGAATACATTGGCCCCGTATTGGGGTTTTTCGTCAGTCTCATTCCCTATATCCTGATCTGGCTTGTGTTTACATTGCTATACATCATAATGCCTAATACAAAAGTGGAATTTAAGTCAGCACTTATCGGAGGTATTATTGCCGGTACCATGTTTCAACTTTTGCAATGGGGTTATTTCTATTTTCAAAGCATGCTCACCAGTTATGGCGCCATTTATGGGAGCTTTGCCGCATTACCACTGTTTTTAATTTGGATGCAACTAAGCTGGCTCATTGTATTGTTTGGTGCCGAAGTTGCATTCGCCAATCAGAATGTTGAACACTACGAGGCAGAATCGGAATCGTTCAGTATCAGCATCCATATGAAGCGGACGGTTACCATAATATTACTACGGGAGATCGTTATGAACTTCAGGAATGGCGAACCTCCTGAAACAGCTGAGAAACTGGCGAATAAATTTGGCATGTCTGTCCGTCTTGTGCGCGATATTTTGTATGAATTGCTTGAGGCAAATATTATTTCGGAGACACTGACAAAAAGTGTCAAAGAAAGTGCCTATCAACCGGCCCAGGACATCCAAAAGCTCACTATAGGCTATGTTTTTAATCTGCTCGATAAAAGTGGCCATGATAATATTACAATTGAGGATGTTAAAGGATTTGAATCCATGAAAAAATCGATTGACGGACTTATGGAAGAAATTCAGAAATCGAAGAATAACAAACTCGTTTATGAAATAGCTTAAAACCGTGTTATATGATAGAATTTAAAGCTGTTAATTTTCCGGTCGATCTTGAAATAAGCACTAAAATTATTCGCGATGCATTTATAACTGTTGCTGATGAATTTAACCTAAACCGCGATAATTGTCCTACAAATCCCGCTTTTATCGAACCCATAAATCTTGAGAGTTTGCTAACCGATTTTCGTGAATCATATTTACTCCGTTACGGCAAAACTCCTGTTGGTTTTGTGGGCATTGAACAATCGCCGTCAGAGGAGGAGGTATATTTTATTGAAAAAGTTGCCGTAATCCCCGAATTTCGTCATCGGGGTTTGGGGAGGGAAATTATGGAATTCGCACAAAACCGGATTCTGGAAATGGGTGGCAGTCGGGCTTCGATAGCTATTATTCATGAAAATCTGCGTTTAAAAGCATGGTACAAAACTATGGGATTTAAAGAAACAGGTGTAAAAAAGTTTGATCACCTGCCTTTCACGGTTTGTTTTATGGCGAAAGAGTTGAGATAATTAAAATTATTTTTATTTTTGCATCCGTATTATCGATACAAAGAAAAAATGAGTATTAAAAACGTACATCTGCATCATCATTACATCGCTAAGCGATAATGGATGCAGTATGCGTTAAAACCATAATATTATGAAAAGGTTTGCATTTACTGCAAACCTTTTTTTATTACTAACTGAGAATGGAAACACTTAAAACAGCAATTCAAAAATCGGGCAGGTTGAGTGAAAAATCACTTAGTTTACTTGCAGAATGCGATATCAGACTAACACAGGGAAAGCGAAAACTGATCTCAGTATCCGATGATTTTCCCATAGAAGTGTTATACCTGCGTGATGATGATATTCCCCAGTATGTATCGGATGGCGTTGCTGATATTGGTATCGTTGGCGAAAATGAAGTACTGGAAAAAGAAAAAGAGGTGACTATTATCAAGCGTCTGGGCTTTGCACGCTGCCGTCTGTCACTGGCAATTCCACAGGATGAGAAATATTCCGGTTTAAATTGGTTTCAGGGGAAACGTATTGCGACGTCATATCCGAAGCTATTAAGAAAATTTCTGAAAAATAACAGTATTGCAGCCAGGATTGAGGAGCTAAGCGGCTCGGTGGAGATTGCTCCAGGTATCGGTCTGGCCGACTCAATTTTTGATATTGTAAGCAGTGGCAGTACATTGATCGGTAACCGGCTCAGGGAGGTTGAAATCGTGTGTCAGTCCGAAGCAGTTATTATCGTCGGTCCTAAGATGAACCATGAGAAAAAAACAATACTTGCTGATCTGATTTTTAGGATCGAGACTGTCCAGCGTTCAACAGGGAACCGGTATATACTACTGAACGCACCAAACGATAAACTGGAAGAAATAATCCGGATATTACCAGGGATAAAAAGCCCGACAATAATGCCGCTTTATGAAAAAGGCTGGAGTTCCATACATTCCGTGGTAAATGAAAAAGAATTCTGGCATATTGTAGGAAAGCTCAAGAAGAATGGGGCGGAAGGAATATTGCTGATACCTATTGAAAAAATGATCATGTGATTGTAATGAGCGAAATGATCAATAGCTGCCGGACACCAATTCCGGATCGTACAATCCAAATCAAATTGCGATATTTGAACAGAATAATGAGAAATAAAATATAAGGTATGAAAGTGTTTCGTTTTCCCGATAAAGAGGAATGGCCATCGCTGCTGGCTCGTCCTGTAATGGATATCACAGCTCTTGACGAAATAGTTAATGCGGTTCTTACGCGTGTCAGGAAGGAGGGTGATAAGGCTGTGGCAGAGTATTCTGAGAAGTTCGACAGAGTGCAGATTAAGGATTTTCGTGTTTCTGAAAAGGAAAAATCGGACGCAGGAGATTTACTGAATAGCGATCTGAAAGATGCCATCGACCTGGCTGCGAAGAATATTGGCAAATTTCATGAAGCCCAAAAACCTTCTATACTTGAAGTTGAAACTATGCCGGGAGTTCTATGCAGCCAGAAAGCCATACCTATAGAGAAGGTGGGATTATATATTCCAGGAGGAACAGCTCCTTTATTCAGTACTGTATTAATGATGGCCATTCCGGCTAAAATAGCTGGCTGTCCAGAGGTTGTACTTTGTTCGCCTCCGGGTCGTGACGGAAGACTCAATCCGGCTATTATTTATGCTGCCTGTGTTTCGGGGGTCGATAAAATCTTTAAAATAGGAGGCATTCAGGCAATTGCTGCTATGGCATATGGTACACAATCGGTACCGAAAGTCCATAAAATCATGGGTCCGGGTAACCAGTACGTTACAGCCGCAAAACAACTTGTTGCCCGTCAGGATGTAGCTATCGATATGCCTGCAGGTCCTTCGGAAGTAGCCGTATTAGCCGATGAAAGTTCAAATCCGGTTTTTATAGCTTCCGATCTGCTATCGCAAGCAGAGCACGGTATCGACAGCCAGGTACTTTTTATTACTATTTCCGATGAGAAGATTTCACAGGTTCAGGGAGAAATTGAAATACAACTCGCTGATCTGCCACGAAAAGATTTTGCATCTAAGTCACTTGAAAACAGCAGGGCAATTCTTGTTCACAGCTACGATGAAATGATGGAAATAGTAAATTCCTATGCACCTGAACACCTGATAATTTCCACCTCAAATGCTGATAATCTGGCCAGAAAAGTTAAAAATGCAGGTTCGGTATTTATTGGGGAATATACTCCGGAATCGGCCGGCGATTATGCTTCAGGGACTAATCATATACTGCCCACAAATGGCTATGCAAAAGTTTATAGTGGAGTGAATTTAGACGCTTTTTATAAGAA
>CAYUAV010000224.1:0-6402 GCA_964442665.1 uncultured Bacteroidales bacterium | reverse complement strand
CAACAAAAAATAAACAAGAAACAACCTATAAGACCACAATAAAACAGAATATTCTATTATATAATATAACTATACAAATTTACGTACAAAAAACAGTTTAGATATCAGCAGAAGCACGCATTTTACGAAAAAAACCACTCATTTTTATGTGGGTATAAACCGACATATTCCCTTCTCTGACCTTTATATGCTAGGTTCGACCCGGAAAGATGCATATTCCCGGCTCCCAAAAGTTTTAGTATTTTCTTCATTTTATCCATTCCGAGATTATAATTTTTATGTGCAACCTTCAAGTTATGGATATCCACAAATACATTAAAATCAGGTTTGAGCTTTTCAGCTTCATTTTTAGCAAGTTGGAGTGCCAGCTCAATTTCCGATTCCATGAAGAAACCATTAAGTATAACTTTTAATAAGTTCTCTTCCGGATATGCCTGCACAATAAAATCGTTAATCATGATACCTGGTTCTTATTAATAAAGATATTTCCTTTAATGTCCAATTTTATACTCATTATTACCTAATTCTTTAAAAAATATACTCAAATTATTATGAGTTTTTCTGACAAAGCTTTGCGTAATTCCCGACGTGAATGCTAAAATTATTCCTGGTTGAAAACATTTTAGCCCTTGCTGGAAGAGATAAAACTGTTAATAATATTTTAGATTTGCAGTTAAACCAATGTATAATTATGTTCCACGGAATAAATACTTCATCCCTTGAACAAAAACCCAGGTTGGTATTATTCATTCTGGCAAACCTGATTATTTCCCTTTCATTATATGCACAGTATGATGGAAGTCTACCTATAACCATCCGGCAAGCTGTCGATACTGCCATTGCAAATAACCTTATAATACAGAATGCCAGACTTCAGGTCGAATATGCAAAAGTTCAGCAAAAAGGTGTTTTAAACCTCGATCCGGTTGAAGTAAATTATAGGTGGGGGCAAATAAACTCATCCGAGTCAGATTATTACCTGGAGATAAATCAAAACTTTGGTTCCATTCTCACCCATGCTCAAATGCTTCGAAAAGTAAGGCTAAACTATGAACAGGAGCTGACAGCCTTCGAAATTACAATGAAGCAGCTTACTGCTGAAGTAAAATCAGCCTACCTGTTCTGGCAATACCAATATGCCATTACACAACTTTGGAAAGACGAAGCCTCCATGTTTGAGCGACTGGCAGAAATTTCCGAACTCCGATACAACACAGGTGATATCATGCTTCTTCAAAAAGCAACGGCTGCTTCGAAAGTCGCTGAAATTAAAAGCCGGTACTTCAATTCACTCGATGATCTGACTATTGCCAGCCTCAAGTTACAACAGCTTTTATCTACAAATTCCAAACTTCGACCTATTTCTGACAGCTATGAAATGTATGAGATCACAAAAACTGCTGATACGGGCTCCTATCGTGGCGAATTATTTGTCTCTTACTTCGATGTAAATTATAATCTTGCCAGGACTAATGAACTCATCGCCAAATCACAATACTTCCCGAACATTAATGCAGGTTTTTTCACACAGGAAATCAGTAATGAACATGGTCTCTATGGATGGCAAATTGGTATTACCGTGCCTCTGTGGATCAACAGCAGGCAGTCCGAAATATCACAATCGAAAATCGAATCGAAAATGGCCTTTAATGAGCTGGAGTACAATAAAAATCGTATTGCCTTTGAAATCGAAAATCTCTTATATACTCTTAATAAATACTTTCGTCTTATCAGGTATTATGAAACGGAAGCACTACCACAGGCCGAAATTCTATTAAATACAGCAGAATCACAGCTTGATCTTGAAGAAATCGATTTTACGGAATTTTTACAGAGTGTTTCATTAGCCATACAGATCAGGGAAGAATATCTGTCGATGATAAATCAATATAACCAAACTGCAATTCAACTAGAGATCTATGAAAAATAATTTATGCCTGCTGCTCTTTTCTGCAGTTATAGTTGTGAATGCGTGTTCACGTCAGCCAGGAGAAACATCGGGTGAAAATACCATGCAAAAGATAAAAACCGTGTTTCTGACAAACGAACAACTCAGTCAGGCCGAAATTAAAACTACAAGGCTTAAAAAAGAAGCCGTAACTGATCCTGTTGTTTGCAGCGGTTTTATTGAAGCCGACCCCAATCACGAAGCCTTGGTTAATCCTCCAATGAAAGGATATATAAAAAAAATATTAGTTCACGTTGGCGATCATATTGAAAGTGGTGAAGCTTTGACAATACTGGAACATGCCGATTATATCGAATTACAGGAGGAGTACCTGGAAGTTAAAAGCCGGTATGACTATTTCAAAGAAGATTTCAAACGCCAGGGAGAGCTTACTATGGAAAATGCTTCATCCATAAAAAAAATGCAACAGGCACAGAGTGAATTCAGGATATGCGAAGCACGGCTCCTCGCCCTGGAAAAACAGCTTATGCTCTTAGGTATCAGAACCGACAGTTTGACAGTAGAAAATATAAGATCTGAAATTACTCTCAGAACACCCATTAAGGGTTATATAACCGAAGTAAATGGCAAGATTGGAATGCTATGTGAAGAAGATTTCCCGGTATTTCTTGTTGTCAATAACCAAAAAGCAGATCTTCATCTGAAGATCGGTGAAAAGGATCTCACACGGATATCCGTTCAACAGCCCGTAGAATTTACCCTGAAAAGCTCTCCCAATCAGTTATATAAAGCCAAAATCAGAGTCATTAACCAAACTATAAGCGAAAACGGATCAATCAATCTGTATGCCGATATAATAAATACCAAAAACGATTTAATGCCCGGTATGTTTGTAAACGCAAAAATTCTGAATTGTACCGATTCGGTTTATCTGCTTCAGCGTGAATGGATAATAGTTTCGGAAGGTAAACAATTTATATTCCTTAAAACAGATACTTTACAATTTGAGTTAGCAACAATAGAGACAGCAAGAAAATTTGACAATCGCTTTGAATTAATCAATCCTGCTCCGGAATTGACTCAGTTGGAAATTGTTATTTCCGGGTCCGATTACCTGTATAAAAAATTAAAGAGTCAGGAATAGAAGAATTTATACCCTAACCAAATTTCTCTATGATCCCGGCGTGCTTGGGATACGCCTGTATCAAGTCTTCCTTATTGAATACTTCGAAATCGTCATATTCAAAACCGGGAGTTACCATGCAGCCATATAATCCGAAAGAGTTGCTATCGGTAATTTCAGCGCCGAAAACAGTACCTGCCGGTATAATTACCTGTGGTTGTTCGGCACGGTCGGGTCTTGGCCCCAGAAGCCTGGAATACTTATGCCCCTCCTGATTTATTAATACAATTTTTACAGTACTCCCATAATGATAATACCAAATCTCATCCGATCGTAACCGATGAAAACGTGAAATATCTCCCGACCGAAGCAGGTAGTAAATACTCGTGGATAAGCGTCGATTACCCTGATATCCCTGAGGAAGATTCTTATGATTTGTTTCAACATTCGAACGATAAATTTCTCTGAAAAACCCACCTTCGGGATGAGGCTGCAGATTTAGATGCTGAATCCAGTACTCGGCAGTATTCATTGTAACAAGTTTAATAATTCAACAATTATTTCAAATCATTCTACTTCTAAAGCAGGCTTTCTTCTAAGATATAAAAAATATCGATTGCGTAAGAGTTTATTCGCTTCAGTTTTTCCCGGAAAATTTTTGTAGTACTTTTATTATCGGGTGAGAATTACTAAATTTATTGAAATGACACATAAAAATCATTTTATTCTATGCAGGTCGATCTGATAAAGTATATGTCTAACCGCCTTCAGGAAGAATGTGGCAGTAAAGGACAACCCGGTCCGGTAATTACCATTTCACGACTTTATGGATGTCCTGCAAAAAAAATTGCCAAACTTCTTACCGAGGAGTTAACGGAGAAAATGCTCGTTAAGGGGTATAAAAAAATAGAGTGGAAGATGATTACGAAGGAAATCATGAGTGAATCGGCAAGGGAATTAGAGTTACACCCCTCCAAAATACAGTATATATTCGATTACGAGCAAAAGGGCCTTATTGACGACATATTATCGGCTCACCTGAGTAAATACTATAAAAGCGACCGTAGGATCAGAAACACAGTAGGACGTGTTATCCGAAATATAGCATGCGAAGGATATGCTGTAATTGTCGGAAGAGGCGGCGTTGCTATAACCCACGATATACCCCGTTCATTTCATGTTAATCTCGATGCCCCTTTGGAGTGGAGAGTACTACGAGCCAGTGAGAAACATAGTATTTCGCTCGAAGAAGCAGAAAAACTCACAAAGGATATCGATAAAAAAAGGAAACAATCCCGTGAATATTTTGAAGGGAAAAATACGGATTATACGCAATTTGATCTTACCATTAATTGTATGACATTATCGATAGATGAAATTGTTAAAATAATTGTTAAAGCCATTGAAATACGTAAGCTTATCTGATTCAGATACTTTATAAACTATGCAAAACCGGTCAATTGTAATTGGAATAATGGGCCCCGGAGAACAGGCCAGTCATAAAGATTGCGAACTGGCGTTCGAAACCGGAAAAATTGTTGCTTCGGCTCATTATATTGTACTTACCGGAGGCAGAAATTGCGGAGTGATGGAAGCTGCTCTGAAGGGAGCAAAAAAAGCAGGAGGTCAGACTATTGGTATACTGCCTGGCGAAGATACTGCAGAAATGAGCCGCTATGTTGATATTCCTGTCATTACCGGAATGGGCAATGCCCGGAATATTATTAACATCCTCACCAGCAGAGTTGTGATCGCCATTGGCGAAGGCCCGGGTACTCTGTCGGAAATTGCCCTGGCCCTTAAGGCCAAAAAGCCGGTGGTAGCATTAAATCCGACAAAAGAAGCGTACGGAATGTTCAACCGGCA
This sequence comes from uncultured Bacteroidales bacterium, assembly GCA_964442665.1. Lineage (GTDB taxonomy): Bacteria > Bacteroidota > Bacteroidia > Bacteroidales > UBA10428 > UBA10428. Next base: position 1,504 of record CAYUAV010000224.1, on the reverse strand, counting down.
TTCCGGAAACCAATATATAAAAATGGAAAAATTTGAAAAAAATGAATTTTTAACCCTGCTTAATAATCTTATTCATGAAACCTGATTCAGGCAATTTGCGTATTGGTTTGTTGATCACTTTTTATGGATAATTTATCAATCAAAATAATCAATTAATGAAGTAAAACCTTATTTTTACTTACCTGTAATTCATAGAAAAATGGAGAATTTATTCATAGAAGGATCGGAAACATTACCGACCGTTGAGTTTCAGACGAATGGAATTCTCAAGCTAAGTGGTCGGGCATTACCGGAAAATGCATTTAATTTTTTCAGTCCGTTGATTACCTGGGTTAAAGAATTCTCTAATGAAGAATTGAATATTGAGATCAACCTGGAATACTTTAATACAGCTGTTTCAAAGCAACTTTACGATCTGCTCAAAACTATAGAATCAAATCAGAATTATAAGAAAATCAATTTGAAATGGTTCTATGAAGACGGAGATGATGAAATTCTGGAATCAGGTGAAATATATGAAGAATTACTACCCAGAATTAATTTCAGTTATCAGCGGTACGCTGAAATTTTCGATTAGTTACCCTTTTCCCCATTTTTCCTTTGCTTACAGCGTATCTCCTGTCAGCTCAAAGCTACAATTGTATTTCATCGATCTTAGCGGCAAGAATAAAATCGTTTTCCGATAAGCCTTTTATGGCATGGGTCCATAGCTCCAGCCTGCAACGTGCATAAGATATAAAAATATCGGGATGATGTCCTTCCTTTTCTGCTATTTCAGCTACTTTATTCACAAAAGTCATGGTATGCCTGAAGTTAACAAAATGGAATTCTTTAACAATCTTCTTATTTTCTACAACAAACCAATCCTTACTTATCATCGACATAAATGCATCGATCTGGGCTTTATTGAGCGGAGGTATTCCGCCCTCGCAAGGAACACATTTTTTATTTTTTAATTCCATTACTTCCCTTTTTATAAAATAACAAATCAGCAACCTATATGTTTTTTTCGATGTATTACATGTAACTAATATTTCACTTAATTTTAAGGAATTAAACAATCTGCAAGATGTTAACTATCCGGTTCTTAGTATTATTATCTCTTTTATGTATTGCACTTCAGTCTCAGGAACCCCCTTCCGATTTCTTTAAAAGACCGGAGAAAAATGAAAGGTTCGATGCCGGAGTTCCTATACTTTCGGGCATGATAATGCCTGTATTTAATCCTGAACTGGGATTCTCATTTGAGGCAGCCGGAGCTGTTACTTTTAAAACCAGACGTAATAATTCCTATCTGAGCCATTCCCTGTTCCCTGCATTAATTAATATTAATCCCAAAGGATCGTTTATCATCAATGCCCATCCCGAAACTTACTGGTTTGATGATTTTATGTATATTGAAATGAATGCCGAATTCCGTATCATGGAAGATAACTACTGGGGAGTTGGTATGGAGAATGGGATTACTATTATGAATTAAAAAAACAAGTTTTTGGCGAATACA
>CAYUAV010000223.1:0-6402 GCA_964442665.1 uncultured Bacteroidales bacterium | reverse complement strand
GACAATCTACCGGTTCCTTCTTATAATTCAATATTTATTTTTAAACAGGTTCTAATGAAATACATATTTATTAAACAATCGGAAAAATTACTGTTATTTGTGTGCCTTTTTTATCATTACTTTTAATAATTATTTTACCCTTGTGTTTATTCATTATCGCTTTTACAATCGTTAATCCAAGTCCACTACTCCACTTTACCACCTTTCTTGCATTTCTTGAACGATAAAATTCATCAAAAACATATTGTATTTCATCGGCAGGTATCCCAATGCCATTATCTGGAATAGAAATCTTTGTCTCGTATTAATCTTGAAAACCATTAATTGTAATATTCGTGTTGGATTGTGAATAATTTATGCTATTAGAAATAATATTGGATAGTACTTCCGAAACCAATAATTTATCACTTTTCATCAGGCTTGTTTCCGGAACCATGTTCACATGAAATGATATGTTTTTGTTTTTTACTTTATTTGAAAAGGTTTCGGTAATTTCATTCAATAATTTTTGTAACGAAAAACTTTCGACAGTCAATTTACCTTATAATTTCAATTAGTAACTCTCTGGAGATCCTGTATAAAAGATAAAAGTAACTGGTCCGGTTGCATGAACGCCTTGTAAATTCCATTTTTTGCAATTTATCGTCCTGCAAAATTTCGATTTCAAGACAATTCTTTATTGCACCCAGATGATCCTTAATATCACAGGTTATACGATACACATATTCGTTTTTAATTCTGTCATTCTCCCTGAGGGCAATATTTTTTGGCCAACCGATTGGTTTCATCTTTTCGCTTTAACTTATCGGATACCATACTGGTCGGGTACACAATCATATAGGATATTGTAGGATATTGTAATAAAAATACATCCGGTGCCTGCCAGGTATTTGAATTCATGATAACATCCCTTTGCATGAAATACTTCAAGCGGATAGTGTAGAATTAAACCTGAGTATTCTCCAGTAGCCATTACTCCTGCAAGAAAAACTGTAATCGTTGCGACAAGGTAACTTTTTCGTTTTGATAACAGGATACAGGCAAGCATCAAGTGAAAAATATAGTAAATGATAAAAGGATTCTAAACTCCACCTGAAAAATGGAGGAGAAATGTAAGTGTCAGCAGATCAATGATTTTGAATTTATGTAAAAAAAGAGCCCGGTCGTTTCACAACCGGGCTGAAGTTAACCTATATGAATGGAAGTTTAGTTGGTTGCTTCTTCTCCTGAATACCCTGCAATGGATGCCAGAATATACCACATGGCATAAGCTTTACGGTTGGCTGTAATATGCTGGCTGTTGTGTGCGCCAAATGTAACGCTTCCTCCGGGTGAAGATTTGTTTTCAAAATAATGCTGCCCTAATGTGTGTGAATTCTGCCAGTCAACGTAAAAATTTCCACCGTACGAGGCCGAATTACCATCGTCACCGGTATCTTCCCAGTAACTACCGTTCATATCATGGGTATCGATACTGTAATAATCGAGACAAAATTGACGGTTTTGTTTGGAGAATTCAGTGATCAGTGCAGCCTGGCTTTTAGGATTCCCTTCACCTAAATTACTTCCTTCATTCGCATGACCGGTCATAAAAATAAAAGTTACCGGATTCTCACGGTATCCCGTACCCTGTCCGATTTTACTCCCACCGATACCATACTCATCGATGAGCATTTGCATCCCGGGTAAATAATTTCCTGATACATCGTGACCTGCTATATTGCACCACGACCACATAACTACGTTAATCTCAGCATTATCAGGGTCATCAAGAAAGTTACGCGTAGCCTGTATAAAAGCTGTTTCATCCTGGCTTAAATCGGCTGCACTTTCTCCCGGAGCAGCATAATTCTCAAGGGCATAATCGCGAAAGTCGAGTTTACCGGGAGCCGGATTATTATTTGTTACCCCAAACAATTCATTGTCCCCGACTTTATAATCCTGAAGTCCGAAAAGCCCGTATGAAACATGCGTTCCATGTGAAGTGTGCTGATAGGCAATATGAAGGTTATTCCGGGCATAATTGATATATTCTTCCGGGATATTTCTTAAATAATTTTCTGTGGCCACAGTATAATCAGCTATGTATGCATTTTCGGGCAGTAGCCTGCGATTGACCGTATCTTTTTCGCAAGCTATGAGTATGATAAGGCCTGCAATAAACGTTAAAGAAATGTGTTTTTTCATAACCGTATAGTTCAGCGGAATATTAAATGCATACGGATTCCGGCTGAATTTGTTGCCTGTATCCTGCTTCAACCCAAAAATCGAGATTTTTAAATTACTTATCAGGAAGGTGAGGTGTAAGAGGAAATATCAACGATACGCTTGTGCCTTCATTTATCTTGCTTGTTACTGATATGCGTCCTGAATGAAGTTCAGCTATATGTTTTACAATAGTCAATCCCAGACCGTTGCTATCGTTCTCTTTACCTCTCACGTTACCTGCACGATAAAATTCATTAAAAATGCCGGGAATTTCCTTTTCAGGTATTCCGATCCCCTTATCATTAATTTCAATCTTTATTCCATCCGAGACAGAAGTTGCAATCACAGAAATATGAGTATTCCCGTATGAAAATTTAACACTATTCGATAGAATAGCCGATAAGCATTCCAGTAACAACAGCCTGTTCCCGTATATAAACCGGACTCCCGGATCGATTTTTATGGCTAATGAAATATTTCTGTGCGCAGGATTTCCCTGAATATTTTGAGCTGCTTCACTAATTAATTCATGAACCGGAATATTTTCCATCTCAGGATTTCCTGACATTTTCAACTCTGTAATTTTCAGCAGATCCTGAATAAATGTTATAAGTTTTAAAGTCCTGCTATGGGCACGTTCGGTAAATTCCTGCTGTTGTGTTTTATCAGGTTGAAGAATAACAACATCAAGACAATTCTTTATCGCGCTCAAATGACCTTTTATATCATGGGTAATCCGGTATACATATTCATTTTTAATACGGCCATTCTCCCCGAGCTCGATATTTGCCAAACGGTTAGCTTCTTCTTTTCGCTTTAACTGATCCGATACCGTAGTGGTTAAATATACCACAACATATGAAGTGGTTATAAAAATAAATCCGGTTCCTGCCAGGTATTTCATCTCATGATAAAAACCATTGGTGAGGAATCCTTTGAGTTGATAATGGGTGAAAAATCCTGAATATTCGCCAATAGTCATTATACCCACAAAAAATACTGTAATCGTTGCAACCAGGTAGCTTTTTCTTTTCGACAGCAGAATACTGGCAATCATTAAATGAAACACATAATAGATGATGAAGGGATTTTCGACACCTCCGGCAAAATGAAGCAGAAAAGTAAGTACTAACAGATCAATCATAATCTGAATAAAAATAAATCCTTCTGGATTCATTCGAGATTTATCAAGATTTGCTCTGAAACGATTCTGATATACAATCAGGTAGGTAAGATTGAGCACAAAAAGTGAAGCTGCTATGATATACAGTTGAGGTTCGGGAAGAGGAATTCCAAAAATTTTTACCGAAAAAAAAGTTGCTCCCACCACTCCCATTGCTGCTATCCAACGCAGATTAATTAACCAGTACTCCTTTTCAACTTTCATAATCCTGAGCCTGACTTATGCTGTATCATCATTCCGATTTAGCCAGTATGATTTCAATTTCACGTTGTAACTTTGACGGATTAATGGGCTTCGGATGAAAACCATCAACTTCGATGCAAACCGATTGCCCTGTTTTTACCGATTTATAATCAACAAGCACTTCACCTGTTATTGACCGCAATACAAGAATATTCAGATTCTGATCAGGATATTTATGACGTAATTCACGCGCAATACGCGCAATAGCTGCCGAGACCGTTTTAACTTCCAAACTTGTTATCAGAATAATAGGTATCTTTTTAAGTTTCATCTTATCATGAATTTCCGAGACAAGCTCGAAACCTTCATATTCACTTTCCATTCTTATGTCGAGAAGTATTATATCAGGTAATGAAACGCCTGATAATTCGCGCAAAGCTTCGTTCGCGTTACCAGCTGTTACGATATTGAAATTTTTTGAAAGGATAACCGACAAAGAATCCCGAATGTCTTTGTCATCATCAACTATAAGGATCTTCTTCATGCAGAAACTAAAGTGTTATTAAATAAACCCGGATTTAACTCTCTAATAAATTGTGTTTGCTATAATATTGTTCACAGCGTAGCGGAAAAATTTCTGATTTCTATATATTTGGCGAATATACCTATTAATCAACAAACATATATGATGATGAAACCATCTATTTTGATTCTGATTGCCTATATTTTTTTCTTATCTGATTTATTTAGTCAGTCGGTTACAAGCGTATCAGATGAAGAAATTCTTGAATTATATAAAGAACTGCGGGTTGCAGATGTTTCGGATGGCATGGATATGGCAGGACTTCGTGATGTGGGTTTGTTAAGTCAGCAAATTGAGGCTTTATGGAAAGATATTGATAAATTAACCCATGTATTCCGGGGAATAGCTGTAACAGCCCGCTATGTGCCTACTAACCGGGTTGTAAAAAATCCTATGAATGAAGAAGAATATAAAAAATGGGAAAGTGAGTGGTACAATACCCTGTCTCCCGAACTGTTTGTCGATTCGCTGAAAAAAGGCTCGGTGGTTGTTCTGGATGTTCAGGGCGATGGCGATTGTGGCACGGTTGGATCGTATAATGCTCTTTTCTGGAAAAGTAAAGGAGCTGTAGGTGTGGTTTCGAACGGTGGAATACGCGATACGGATGAAATAATCAAAGAAGGAATTCCTGTTTATCTGGATATACAAAACCGCGGACGGGGAATACGACCGGGACGAAATGAAATAGAATCGGTTAACAAGCCGGTAACCATAGGTGGGGTTCTTATCAGGCCGGGAGATGTGGTTGTCGCCGATGGAGACGGTGTTGTTGTCGTGCCACGCGAATATGCAGTGGAAGTCGCCAGGTATGCTCAGACTATACTTGATGCCGATAAAAACGGACGCAGGAATTTATATGAAGAATTGGGCATGCCAATAGATCAAACCGTTGAGCCTTGAAAAAGATAAACTGCATCTTCATTCTGTTTGCTCAAAATAGTATTTTTGAACAAAAATAGTTCATTTATGACATTACAAAAAAAGTTAGATGACATACTGAAGAGTTTTCAGCAAAAAAAAATCCTGATCGTAGGTGATGTTATGGTTGACGAATACCTCTGGGGCGATGTTACCCGAATTTCGCCGGAGGCTCCCGTTCCGGTTGTTTCCTGTACCAAGAGAGAATATCGAATGGGGGGGGCTGCCAATGTGGCCATAAACGTTGCTTCTATGAAAGCAGAATCAGTTTTATGTTCCGTTATTGGAAACGATGACGCAGGTAAAATATTCAGGAAACTTTTACACGCACGTAAAATGAGTGACAAGGGTATTATCGAATCGCCGAAACGTATAACTTCTTTTAAAACACGCGTTATTGGCAATCACCAGCACCTGTTACGCGTTGATCATGAAGTCACTTCTTTTCTTGAAGCAGAACTTGAGACCCAACTCCTGCAAAGGGCAGAAGAGTTATTTAACAACTTTACATTCGATGCAGTTATTTTTCAGGATTACGATAAAGGAATCCTTACAAAGAAAATTATAGAGGGAATTACCTCTATGGCAAGTAAAAGAGGAATACATACATTGGTCGATCCTAAAAAACGCAGTTTCCTCATATACAGAAATGTGACTTTTTTTAAACCAAATCATAAGGAACTATGCGAAGGACTGAACCATGCAACAAAGAAAGATGATATAAAAGGGCTCATGCAGGCTGCACATTTATTGCATGAGAAGAATGAAATACGATCTGTAATGGTAACTCTTTCGGAAAAAGGTGTTTTTATCAGTAATGGGAAAGACTGTAAAATTATTCCTGCCATTGAAAGAGATATTGCTGATGTTTCAGGTGCAGGCGATACCGTAATCTGTATCGCCGCTCTCTGCCTTGCAACCGGCCTGGATGCATTTCAGACCGCCGAGCTGGCAAACCTGGCCGGTGGAATAGTCTGTGAAAAGGTAGGAGTTGTCCCAATAACACCGGAATTATTGCTACGCGAAAAAACAAACCTGATCTAATAGTATATACAGGACACTCCTTGGTCTTAAGGGTATCTAATAATTAAAAAGTTGCGATAACAAGGAAAATAATTCTTAGCCGGGATAGCCTCCCCTTAATTTAAGTTCGGCTATTTTTCTTTCCAGCTCATCAACTTCCTTCTGTAATTTGCGCGTATCGGCCCCCTCTGCCTCGAGTTCACGTATAAACTGTTTATTCAGTTTAATGTATTTCTGATATTCATAGATCGTTGAAATCAGCCTGTCTGTAGTCCTTCTTATCTGTTCCATTTGTTGGATTGTT
>CAYUAV010000222.1:0-6428 GCA_964442665.1 uncultured Bacteroidales bacterium | reverse complement strand
CTGTTGGTGCAGGACAGGTTATCGAAATTATTGAGTAAAATCCTTTACCAAAATGGAAGATAAACCCTTAATGGGTTTATCTTCATTTGAAACGGGTAACTCAGTCCTGAAAAACAAAAAATCAATATGGCAGATAAGATTTTTAAGATTGTCTGCTTGCCATCAGACAGGGAAGAACATCCCGCTTCAAGGCGGGGTTTTGAGTGTTCAACCGACACTTCAGCCGGGAATTTGAAAACGGAAAATACGGGTGTAGCTCAGTTGGTAGAGCACTGGTCTCCAAAACCAGGTGTCGGGCGTTCGAGTCGCTCCTCCCGTGCAAAATAATTAGTTAACGATGAAGATTATCCAATACTTTAAAGAATCATATGCAGAGTTAATGCATAAAGTAACATGGCCATCATGGGAGGAACTGCAGGGTAGTGCTATAGTGGTTATGGTTGCTTCGTTCATAATAGCAATAGTGATTGCACTTATGGACCTGACATTTAAAAACGTGATGTCAGGAATTTATGGTTTATTTTATTAGTCGTTATTCATAAATCAGGTGATGGAAGAACAGGGGAAAAGGTGGTATGTATTGCGTGCAATCGGAGGGAAAGAAAAGAAAGTGAAAGAATATATCGAGAGTGAAATAGCTCGTTTAAATCTCGAAGAATATATTTCACAGGTTCTTATCCCAACGGAAAAGATCTATCAGATTCGCAACGGGAAAAAAATCAGCAAAGAACGCAATTTTTTTCCGGGCTATGTTCTGGTCGAAGCCATGCTTGCAGGAGAAATTCCACATATCCTTAGTAATATTCCAAACGTGATAGGATTTCTGGGTCAGAAAGCCAATGAAGATCCTACTCCTCTAAGGATGTCTGAAGTCAACAGAATTCTGGGTAAGGTCGATGAACTTGCTGCGGGTGACGAAGAATTGAATACACCTTTTTATGTTGGAGAATCGGTAAAGGTGATTGATGGTCCTTTTAATAGTTTTACAGGGATCATTGAAGAGGTAAATGATGAAAAGAAGAAATTAAAAGTGATGGTCAAGATTTTTGGACGAAAAACTCCGCTTGAACTTAGCTTTATGCAGGTAGAAAAAGAATAAAAATAAAACAACGCAGGCTGTTACAAAAACCTTAATGCTTCCTGAGTAACTGTCTGATTTGTATATCTCAATAATTAATCGGAAATAAATTAAAAATGGCAAAAGAAGTTGCTGGACTGATTAAATTGCAGATACGCGGTGGAGCTGCAAATCCTTCACCTCCTGTTGGTCCTGCTCTGGGTGCCAAAGGTGTTAACATTATGGAATTCTGTAAACAGTTTAACGCCCGCACACAGGATAAAGCTGGTAAACTGCTGCCGGTAGTAATCACGGTTTATTTCGATAAATCCTTCGATTTTATCGTGAAAACACCTCCGGTTGCTGTACAGCTTCTCGAGATGGCCAAAATTAAAAAAGGCTCCTCGGAACCAAACAGGACAAAAGTTGCTACGGTAACATGGGATCAGGTGAAGACAATTGCCCAAGATAAAATGCCGGATTTAAATGCATTTACTGTATCATCGGCAATGAAAATGGTTGCAGGCACTGCCCGCAGTATGGGGATCACTGTAAAAGGAGAATTCCCTGCAATGTAGTTAGATTCTATAAACTACAAGAACACAATGGCTAGACTTACGAAAAATAAAAAAACAGCTGTAGGAAAAATTGAGCCTGGAAAGCAATATACCTTAACTGAGGCTTCAAAACTTTTAAAGGAAGTTACCTTTACGAAGTTCGATGCTTCGGTTGATATCGATGTGCGACTGGGTATCGATCCCAAACAAGCGAACCAAATGGTGCGTGGAGTTGTTACTCTACCGAATGGCACAGGTAAGCAGGTGAGGGTATTGGTATTGTGTACACCCGATAAAGAAGATGAGGCAAAACAGGCAGGTGCTGACTATGTTGGCCTGGACGATTATATCGACAAAATCCAGAATGGATGGACTGATATCGATGTAATTATTACCATGCCTTCAGTCATGGCTAAAATTGGTAAATTAGGACGTGTTCTCGGACCCCGCGGTTTAATGCCAAACCCCAAAAGTGGTACTGTTACTATGGATATCGGCAAGGCTGTCCAGGAAGTTAAGGGTGGCAAAATCGATTTCAAAGTGGACCGTTTTGGTATTGTACACTCAACCGTAGGTAAAGCATCCTTTGCTTCTGATAAAATTGCAGAGAATGCCCGGGAATTCCTTCAAACTATCATTAAGCTTAAACCTGCTGCTGCAAAAGGTACTTATATCAGGAGTATTTACCTGTCAAGTACTATGAGTCCTGGTATTAGGGTCGATGCTAAAGCAATAGACGAAAATTAAAAGCAAAAAACTTTTAAAATTATGACACGGGACGAAAAGATGCAGGCAATTGAAAACCTGGCTCAATCGATAAGTGAAGCTAAACACTTCTATCTCACTGATGTTTCTGCATTGAATGCTGAACAGACAAGTATGCTCAGGAGGAAGTGTTTTGAGAAAGATATCAAGTTAGTAGTTGTCAAGAATACGCTGCTTAAAAAAGCCCTCGAGAAAAATGAAGGTAGATACGGTGAATTATTTGATGTATTGAAGAACTCAACTTCAATTATGTTTGCCGAAACAGGTAATGCTCCTGCCAAGCTCATCAAAGAATTCAGAAGAACACTGGACAGGCCTTTGCTTAAGGCAGCTTTTGTTGAAGAATCGTTTTATATTGGCGACGAACAACTGGATATTCTTTCAAGTCTGAAATCGAAAGAAGAACTTATTGGCGATATTATACTGATACTGCAATCACCCGCCAAGAATGTTATTTCTGCACTACAGTCGGGAGGTAATACTCTGACTGGTATTCTTAAAACTCTTTCCGAAAAAGAATCATAAGAAATAAGAAAAACAATAAACAATTAATTTATACAAAAATGGCAGATATAAAAGCGTTTGCTGAGCAGCTTGTAAATCTTACTGTAAAAGAAGTAAATGAACTGGCTGCTATATTAAAAGATGAATATGGAATCGAACCTGCCGCAGCTGCTGTAGCTTTAGCTGCTGGTCCTGCAGGTGGGAGCGAAGAAGGTGGTGCTGTTGAAAAATCATCATTCGATGTTATTCTTAAGGCACCCGGCGGAGCTAAACTTCAAATTGTTAAATTAGTAAAGGAATTAACCGGTCTTGGTTTGAAAGAAGCTAAAGAACTGGTTGATAAAGCGCCTGTGCCGCTTAAAGAAGGTGTGGCAAAAGACGAAGCCGAATCACTTAAAAAACAACTTGAAGAAGCAGGAGCCGAAGTTGAGCTTAAATAAAGTACTATGTGCCATATAAGGCCTTACAGGTTTAATCCCGACTCTATCGGGATTAAGCCTTTTTGTCGTTTTTAATAACTCAAGTTCAAAGCTATATTATCGAGATAATGTCATTAAATAACATACCCCAGAGAATTTCCTTTTCTTCATCAAAAAATCAAATGGAATATCCCGATTTCCTTGAGGTTCAGCTCAAATCATTCAGGGATTTTTTCCAGCTTGATACTACTCCCGAAAGAAGAAAAGAAGAAGGACTATACAAAGTATTCAGCGAAAATTTTCCGATTTCTGATACACGGAACAATTTTATTCTGGAATTTCTCGATTATTACATCGATCCTCCCCGATATTCGATCGATGAATGTATCGAAAGAGGTCTGACCTACAGCGTTCCACTTAAAGCCAAACTGAAATTATATTGTACCGACCCGGAACACGAAGATTTCGATACGGTTATTCAGGATGTTTACCTGGGTACAATTCCATACATGACAGAAAGAGGGCTCTTTGTTATTAATGGAGCCGAACGTGTAGTCGTATCGCAGCTTCACCGATCGCCGGGAGTATTCTTTGGTCAGAGCCTCCATGCAAACGGTACAAAATTATACTCGGCACGTATCATTCCGTTTAAGGGTTCCTGGATCGAATTTGCTACCGACATTAATAATGTTATGTATGCATACATCGACCGTAAGAAGAAATTACCCGTAACCACTCTTCTTCGAGCAATTGGTTATGAGAGCGATAAGGACATTCTCGAGATATTTAATCTGGCCGATGAGATCAAGGTCTCAAAAACAGGACTCAAAAAACTCGTGGGTCGAAGATTGGCAGCACGTGTATTGAAATCGTGGGTTGAGGATTTTGTTGATGAAGATACAGGTGAAGTTGTTTCAATCGAACGTAACGAAGTAATCATCGATCGTGAAACAGTTCTTGAAGATGAACATATCGATGAAATAATGGATTCAGGAACAAAGACAATTCTTTTACATAAGGAAAACCTGAATCAGGCCGATTACGAGATCATTTACAATACATTGCAAAAAGATCCCTGCAACTCCGAAAAAGAGGCAGTTCTGCATATTTACCGGCAATTACGGAACTCCGAACCACCCGATGAAGCCACGGCTCGCGACGTAATCGATAAGTTGTTTTTCTCCGATAAACGTTACGATCTGGGTGATGTAGGACGTTACAGAATTAACCGGAAGCTCAGGTTGAATACCTCAATGGATATTCGTGTACTTACTAAGGAAGATATCATTGAGATTATAAAATACCTGATTGAGCTAATAAATTCGAAAACAGATGTCGACGATATCGATCACCTGAGTAACCGAAGAGTTCGGACAGTTGGTGAACAGTTATATAATCAATTCGGCGTGGGGCTTGCCCGTATGGCGCGTACCATTCGTGAACGAATGAATGTTCGCGATAATGAAGTTTTCACGCCTATCGACCTGATTAATTCAAAAACATTATCATCGGTAATTAACTCATTCTTCGGAACCAATCAGCTTTCACAATTTATGGATCAGACCAATCCCCTGGCCGAAATGACCCATAAAAGAAGAATGTCGGCGCTGGGACCCGGAGGTCTTTCACGCGAACGTGCAGGATTCGAAGTACGAGACGTACACTATACGCATTATGGACGACTTTGTCCTATCGAAACGCCCGAAGGTCCTAATATCGGATTAATATCATCGCTTTGCGTATACGCGAAAATCAATAATCTCGGATTCATTGAGACCCCTTATCGGAAAGTTGAAACCGGACAAGTGGACCTCACAAATGAAGGAGTTATTTATCTGAGTGCTGAAGAAGAAGAAGGAAAAATCATTGCACAAGCTAATGCTCCCCTTGCCGATGACGGTAAATTTGTTAACCCGCGTATTAAAACACGTCTCGATGCCGATTATCCTCTTGCTTCTCCCGAGGAAGTTCATATGATGGACGTTGCGCCAAACCAGATTGCCTCTATTGCTGCTTCGCTTATACCATTTCTTGAACACGACGATGCAAACAGGGCCCTTATGGGTTCTAACATGATGCGTCAGGCCGTTCCTCTTATCAATCCCGAAGCACCTATTGTGGGTACGGGTATTGAAGCTAATGTAGTGCGCGATTCACGCCTGCTGGTTGTTGCCGAAGGTGACGGCGAAATTGAATATGTCGATGCCAATGAAATTGTCATTCGTTACGATCTGAACGACGATGAAAAGTTTGTGACCTTCGAAGGCGCTCTTAAGCGATATAAACTTCCAAAATACAGGAAAACTAACCAGAATACCTGTATCAATCTAAAACCTATTGTCCGAAAGGGTCAAAAGGTGAATAAAGGACAAATACTTACCGAAGGATATGCAACCGAGAATGGCGAACTTGCTCTCGGACGAAATCTTATGGTTGCTTTTATGCCTTGGAAAGGCTATAATTTTGAGGATGCCATTGTTATCTCTGAAAAAGTAGTACGGGAAGATATATTTACTTCCATTCACATTGAGGAGCATTTACTTGAAGTACGCGATACAAAACGCGGGCTGGAAGAACTTACTGCCGATATTCCCAATGTCAGTGAAGAGGCCACTAAGGATCTTGATGAAAATGGACTCATACGCATTGGAGCGAATATTGTTCCCGGCGATATACTGATTGGTAAAATCACGCCGAAAGGAGAATCCGATCCTTCTCCCGAAGAAAAACTTCTGAGGGCTATTTTCGGTGATAAGGCAGGCGATGTAAAGGATGCTTCGCTTAAAGCTTCTCCGTCACTGTTCGGTGTGGTTGTCGACAAAAAGCTCTTTTCCCGCTCGATCAAGGACCGGAAGCTAAAAGCTGCCACGAAAACCATTCTCGATAAAATAGAAGAGGAATTTACAAGGCAGACCAACGAAATAAAAGGTATGCTTGTCGATAAACTTTTTGCACTTACCAATGGTAAAACATCGCAGGGTGTGAAAGATTATCTGAGTGTCGATATCATTTCGAAGGGTACGAAATTCTCGCAGAAGATTTTACAGGATATCGATTACTTTAATATCAATCCCAATAAATGGACTACTGATAAATCGAAGAATGATATGATTTATAAGCTGATCC
>CAYUAV010000221.1:0-6445 GCA_964442665.1 uncultured Bacteroidales bacterium | reverse complement strand
TATTATTTCTTAATTTTTCCATCTTGTTCCTGGATTGCTGCAGTTAAAATTGCAATAATACCATTGTAATTGATACCATACAATTGGGTTATTGTATCAAATTTTACGAGATCGGGATATACTTCCAACAATTCCTGAGCGACAAAACCGAATTGGTTTTTATTTTCTGAAGAATCGATTTGCAGAAGATGTTCTGATTCGCAGTTTGAAAAATCTAAATCGTATTTACAGGGTTTTAACTTAAGTACATTTTCAAGGGAATTCTCCAACGGTTTTATATTCCTCTTTACTTTTGCGTCAGAATGGGAATAAATATTAATAAAATGCAGATTATCAACGTATGCCGATGTAGTATAAAATAAATGCCAATACTTATCATTTTAGCCCAGGTAACCTTTATCCTCTGCATAAGGATAAAATCTGGAATTAGAATAATAAGAATCGATTAGCAGTGGAGTCGGTGAATAAGTTCCGGTAGGAAAGCTGAACTTTGTCAAAGTACCGTGTATCTGTAATTGTGCGTCAGGATTGAGGATTCCAATGCCCACTTTACCATCTGTTTTAACTTTAATTTGGGCATATGTAGAATCACTCAAAATAAAAAATAATACGCAAAGTATTAATACTCGTAAGCAGGGCGAGGTAAAATCATTACTTTTCATTGGTTTTTGTTTTTATTTAGATTTAAATAATTAGAAAATATGATTATATACAATTATCCCACATACAAGCGTTTAACACCTTGACATTCCGTGCTTGACACGGAATCCAGTTATAAAAAGTTTGGATTCCTGCTTTCGCAGGAATGTTGAGTTGTACAGAGTTATTCCTGGTATAATAGTGCATATACAATTTAGAAAATATTTAACCTTTAAATAAACATTATTTAAGGAAAATAAACCTAACATTTAATGATAAATATTTATTAATTCCCTAAACAAATCATTTCATTTACAATGTGTAAAATGTACAATAAATATATTTATAAAACAATAGTCAGGCATTTTCATAAGGGTAAAATTTTAGGATATAGGATATATTTTGCATACTATCTATCTAAGATTGGCTTTCTCAGTAATCTTTTTACGAGAGAATTACCTTAATAAAAAGAAATATATATCTTCTCATGTAAGATATATATTATATTAGAAATTCAGAATATCACAATTTTTTGTTCTGCTGATAAAATCCCCCGGTTTGTTGATTCTTTTTTTTAATCCTTTCCGGAGATTTTATATTTACTCAGGTAAGAAATAAAATAATCTTTTAATTGTAGCGCGTATGAAAACAATAGTGAAATTAAGTTTGATGTTTGCATTTGCCGTGTTAGTATCATTTGCAGCAAATGCACAACCCGGATACGGAATGAGATCTCATCCTCAGGGCAGGGGTTACGGACCTGGTTTCGGCCCCGATTCATGTCATATTCAGCTGATGGTTGATGACCTGGCTGATGCCCTCTCGCTCACGGATAAACAGAAAGCAGATATTCTGGAACTCCATTATGCGCATATGCAGGAAATGAAGTCTATTTCGGGCAAATATCCGAACGATTGTGCCGGCGAACGTGAAGCCCGGATAGCTTCGCGCAAAAAAATGGACGATGCAGTGAAAAACCTTCTCACTGCCGATCAGCAGGCCAAATACGATGAATTTATAACCGAACGGCGCGGACCGCATGGCCGGCATCATCAGCACTGGAAATAAGTACATAGCGGGTTTTCGCTGAATGGGTAGGGCTAATAATAAGGCTGTCAGGAAAATGACAGCCTTTTTTTTGGAATATGAATAAAGAATTTTGCAGTGTACGATTCCTCTTCATAAATTGCCGTATTAATTCTATTAAGAAAGGGAATATGTCAGCCGGAGGGCTTATAATTTTACCCGGAACAAAAAATGAATCTAAGAGAATACCTTAAAAGTCCCTTTCCTCCCGGAAGGAGTAGTTGGCGGATCATCATTTCAGTCAGTCTCTTTATTGCTCTTTTTTTGCTGGTATTTCAGCCTTTCGGATTGCAATATATCGATATGAAACACCGGTTATTGATACTGTCAGGGTATGGTGCCGTCACTTTTCTGGCATTGGTATTCAATCTGATCCTGATCGAGTCGGTTTTTAAAAGTACATTTTCCGAGGTAAACCGGACGGTGGGTAAACAAATTCTCTGGATCTTATGGATACTCTTTACCACAGGACTCGGGAATTATGTGTATTCGATCATTATTTTTCCGGGAATGGCCAGAAGCATACATAATCTGTTGATCTTTCAGGGATTCACACTGATCGTTGGTATTTTTCCGGTTACGATCATTACTATTATCACACATAATTACCTGCTGAAAAAAAATTTGCAACTGGCTTCAATGATAAACCGGACGATTGCAGGCGAACAGACCCAACTATACCCAAGTGAACAGGATATTGAAATTAGAGCGGAGGGTGGCAGAGACAGGATTATTATTCCTGTCGATTCGATCCTGTTTATCGAATCGGTAGGGAATTACATTGAAGTCCACTGGTCGGATACCGGTAAACCCCGGAAAAAACTTCTGCGAAATACCCTGAAAAACATGCATCGGCAACTGTCTGATTTTTCATTTATTTTTCAATGTCACAGGGCATATATTGTCAATCTGAATAAAGTTGATACAATTAAAGGCAATGCCCAGGGTTACCGGCTGGAACTTTCAGGCAGTGACCTCCCGATACCTGTTTCGAGGAATTATATCCCATCATTCAACCGGGTTTTTACCGGATTACACTGAAATATTTCAGGAAAATCAATCGATGGTTTGTTATCCGTCACTTTTCCCTGTATTCTGTCCCAACTACTTGGATATCCGGCAATAGGGTTATAATCTTGTTCAATCAATTTTTTGTCGAATTAAAATGAAATGATCATGAAAAAGTATTGGATCCTTATTTTAGCCATGTTCCTTGTGCTTACCGGAGTTATCCTGGAACTGACATTTGGAGGCATGTTTTCATATGGCGATAGTGCCTTCGGATTTTTTGCAGCCGGACAATATTCAGCCGGAGTTTTTTCGATCGGCACCTTTTCCATTGGCATTTTCTCACTGGGAATTTTCTCCATCGGAATTTTTTCCCTGGGGATATTCAATATTGGCCTCTATGCAACAGGTTTATTTATCCTGGCCTGGAGAAAACGCAGGTTGAGGATTGAGAATGCCTGATTCAACGTAGTTCTTATAATTACTATTTTATTGAGGAAACACTTAAAAGTTTTCTTTCCAAAGAAGGGGTCTCCTTTAAAAATGTAAGTTCAAATTGCTATCTTGAAGCCGATTTGAACTTATATTTTTTATCCGATGATATCACGAAATAACCTGGGCAGATTAGCGGGACCTTCAGCGGTTTTTTCAGGGTACAGTCTGTTGTTCTTTGGAGTAATAACCATCTATTTTTCACTGATGGCCATTCCGCTGATCCTGTTGGGAGCCATTATGGCATTTTCAACTTCCGCAGTATTTATCGACCCGGATAAGAAGCTATATAAGTATCAGGTGAAACTATTCGGATTGATCCCGGTGGGTTCCTATAAAGCATTCCATGCAGGCGATGAGATCCGGCTGAAACATGTAAAAGGGAAATACTTTACCTATAGCCGCAGCAATCGTCAAAGCTCGCTGGCTGTCGATGATTACCGGGTTTACCTGATCGAAGCAGGGACCCATAAGAAAATTACGATCGGTAAATTCAATTCTGAAGATGAAGCTGCTAAAGAAGCAAACCGGCTAACCGGGATTATCGACCAGACAGAGTAAACGGCTTTTCTATGGCCGGTAAATTTATTCTTCCGTACTTTTTCCCTTCCGGGTTTTCAGGAAAGCAACAAGATCATCAAGTTCTTCCTTTGTCAGGGAAACTCCAAATGCAGGCATATCTTTTCCTCCGTTCACTATTTTCAGGGTCAGCTGATCTCCGTTAAGCCTGTTTCCCACATCTGTAAGATCGGGACCATGAATTCCGCCGTTCCCTGAAATTTTGTGGCAGTAGATACAGGCCTTGCGATAAAAAAGCGCCCCTCCTTCCCGGGCTTTTTCGTCAACATTCCCGATGATCTCCTTCGACAGGGGTTTGGCATTGAACCGGGGTGACCACGGAGCTTTGACGCCGATATACCAGAATACTCCAATGGCCGTAACTATAGTGATCACAATACCTATCGACCAGGGCCGCCGCCATGCACTGCGTTCGCCCGTATTAAACATAACAGGAAGAAGGATTAATACCAGTCCGCCTATTACGGGTATAAGCACTATGGCATACGATTCCAGAGCCCTGGGGATCAATGCAAACATGGCGAAGATCCAAAGGAGGTACCAGTCGGGCCGTGGATTGGTATCGATATCGGTCGGGTCCGGGGGTTTGCCGATTTCCGGCGGGCCAATCACTGTGGCTAAAACCAGAATGATGAATACAACTGCAAGACCAAATGCCATATCGCGCCAGGCGGCGTTGGGCCAGAATGGAACACCTTTTTTATCCAGCATATCCTGATACCATGTGCGGTAGGTGTGTCTGTCCACGGGGTGCCCGGCTTCCGGAGGTTCGGAAATACCATTTCTGATAACCAGATAGATATGCAGTCCGAGTAGGCCAAAAATAAAGGCAGGGATAAGAAACACATGAAATGCAAAAAACCGGCTGAGTGTTTCTCCCCCCAGGGTATCGCCTCCCAGGAAAAACCTTCCCGCGAGCGTACCGATAAATGGCAGCCTCCCGGCCTGTTGTGCCGCCACCACTACCGACCAGATCCCGTTGCTGTCGAAACGAAGTAACTGACCTGTAAATCCCATGACTACAGTTAATCCGAGTAAGATCACCCCTGAGATCCAGCTCATTTCGCGTGGAAATTTAAACGCAGCCATAATATATACTCTGATCATGTGGATACCGACAAGAATGATCATTGCCGATGCCCCGAAATAATGAATACCGCGTAAGATACTTCCCAGAGGCACATCCTGGCTGATGTATTTCAGCGATGCATAGGCATTTTCAGTGGTGGGCTGGTACAGCAGCGCCAATGCTACACCGGTAATTACCTGAAGCATGAAACAAAACAAGGTAGCACTGCCAAAAACATAGGCCCATCTTGCATTGTCGGGTACCAAATGACTTGCCAGCGGATTTATTGCTTCTGAAATACCGGTTCTGTCATCCAGCCAGCGCCAGAATTGCTTCAGTTTGTTCATGATTTTTCTTCTCCCAGATTTGTAATCGGAACAGGACTTGTGAGAATCTCCACACGGTTATTTCTGATACGTACCGGGTAGCGGCTCAGGCCGTGAGGCGGCGGTCCTGCAGCATACGATCCGTCTTTATTGTATACTCCTCCATGACAGGGGCATAAAAAGAGTTCGGCATCAGGGATCCAGCGTACCGGGCATCCCAGATGTGCACAGTTGATGGAAAAAGCAATAAACTCATCCTTCGATACTCTCTGAAGCCACGAGGCTGTCTCCGACGAAAGTCCTGACCAGGGCAGGGGCAGAGCATTTTTGTATTTGACCAGTACTGTTTTCCCGATCTCATAATCATCAACTTTACCCACCTGCCTCCATGCCTGTGGCACCTTGCGGAATAACGGAGCAAATAATGCTCCCACGACAGGAATCAGGGTGAGCGTACCTAACACGGCACTGAATCCCCAAAGTGTTCTCACTATGAATGAACGCCTGTTTAATTGTTCCTGTTCCATTTATTCAGGTTTTAAATCGGCTATCCAGCCTGCCAGGGAAATGCCAAATATGATAATTCCCGCAATGCTGAGGCCGAGCGATGCAATAAATCCCCAGAAAATAAATAATATTCCAAAAGCCAGACCGATGGGCCAGATAGTCGGCTCGGGTATAATCCCGGGATCAGGCTTTTGTAAGGGATAATCGTCATGTTTTGAAAATATCTTTTCCTTGGTAAAATCCGGTATCATATCTGTATGAGTTTAATCCGTGTCGTTATAGGGTTGATTGAAATACCCTGCAAGTATCAGCATAATGTTTGTCAGGTAAATGATACATGCGGGCACCCACATAATAAGTCCTCCGGCCTGCTGATCGATAGCAGGAGTAATACCCCAGCTGTCGCGTATCAGGTACCATATCCGGAAGTTGTGTCCTGTAAGATAGGGGATATAAAGATCGGAAGGTGAAAACGTGATCAGGATACCCAATACCGTGCATCCGGAACAGGCTAAGAACAGGTACAAAGCGCTCTGAAGCGGACTCAGTCTTTTCCAGGGAATGGGTGAATATACGGGCCAGATAAAAATGATGCCCAGCATCAGAAGTGATATTGTATGCAATATATGTATCGAATGATATTTCAGCATGGCATCGAATACAGCAGGAATATGCCAGAAATACATAGCCCCTATTCCAAGAAGCCAGGCAACCGGCGTGGCAAATAAGATATCTCCTG
>CAYUAV010000220.1:0-6460 GCA_964442665.1 uncultured Bacteroidales bacterium | reverse complement strand
ACTAAATCGCCGGGTTTCTTTAAATTTCACCTGTCCCTTTTTCCGTGCTACAAGTTCCACATCGATATAATCGACAATACCTTCATATAGGGCAGGCACATGGAATGTACAGGAAATATCGACATGTTCGCCCAGCGGAACAAAATATGTTTTACTTCCTTCAGCAATTATTTTCTGTACTGGCGTTCGATCGCCGTTATAATTATAAACTGCCTGATAGGTCTGCGATGATTTTATAACTACTTCAATTTCTATTACCGTATCGGTAAATTCATCATTGTAAAGTACCAGGGTACGGTTTGCCGTATCTCCTGCAATTAGTAGCGGATAATTTCCGTACAGCAGAGGATCGATACCTGCATCATCATATTCCTTATCGAAAAGCGCAACAGGCGAAAGACTGTTTTTGAGGTTTTTCACCACAGGTGTATTATCGGAACGGAGCCATGCCCAATCGTGACGGTAAGGCCTGATATCACTGAAATTAACATAGCGCATTCCTCTTACCCAGGTTCCCATCCACCACTGATTTACCAGGCCGTTCTCACCATAATGTGTAATAAATTCCCCTACCCCTGTAAGCTTTTTTGTATTTACAGTGTCGGCCCAACTGTAAATTGAACCATTTACAGTTCCTTTATACGTTTCGGGATAATGAAGATTGACAAGCTGATCTCCCACATCGCGGTCTCCGTCGTAATTGACAGGCCTGGTTGTATCATACAGCCGAATAATATCACCTAACGATTTTATTTCCGTATCGGTCATCCAGCGTAGCCAACCCACTCCCATTTCATTTTCAGCACTCCACATAATTATACTCGGATGGTTCCTGTGATCATTAATCCAGGGTTCAATCCATTTTTTACAATTTTCAAGGTATTCCTTCTTATTCGTTTTTAAAATATACTCACGTGCATAAATCGTTGATTCGTCTATCACCAGTAAACCTCTTTCATCGGCAATATCGAGTATATAATGAGGTGCAGGTTGCATGTGGAAACGAACGGTCTGCAAATTCAACTCAAATAATCTGTCAATACTCAGATTCCAGCTTTCGGGCGACAAATAAAAATATCGCTGATTGTGGTAATATTCACTGTGCTGAACAATATTCGTACCGAGAAGGGTTACACGATGTCCATTAAACATCAGCCTGGGGCCATCGACCCATATTTCCCTGAATCCGAAACGCCGGACTTCCGTATCAATGATTTCTCCGCTTTCGGTATCGATTAACCTGCTTTGAAGATAATACAGGAATGGATCGGCAGGCGACCAATAAACCGGATCGGGCCAGGCAGATTCAACCGAAACAGTTCTAATTTCTCCTGAATTCAGTTCAATAGTATCTGATTTTATTGTGTGAGCAACATCATCGAAATTTATTTCCGGTACAATTCGGGAATCGATAAATATTTTTCTTTTGTTCTTCATATCATTTGTCAATGTATAATCAACCTTAACCAAACTGTTTCTGTATGAAGTTTGCACAAAAGCATCCCTTATATTTACCGGACCATATGCCCTGAGCCAGACATCGAAAACGATTCCCCATTTTCCCCTTTGTCCTGCAAAACCTACCGGCCACAATGGAGTTCCATTTTCATCGACAACAGGTTCATGGTTACCTCCTTTAACATCAACTTTCAGCATAAACGATTCACCGGCTTTCACAAATCTGCTTACATCAACGGTAAAGGGTATCCAACCTCCTATATGTGATGCAACGTATTTATTGTTTATATAAACATCAGCAATGAAATTTACGCCTTCGAATTCAAGCAGAATTATTTTATCTTCCCATTCAGGAGTACCAGGGATTTTTACTTCACGTTCATAAATCGCCCTGTCAACCTCGCGGAACTGATTATGGGCATCCCAATAATCGGGTACATGCATAGTTGTTACAGATCCATTGAAGGGTGTAAAGTTCCAGGTTCCATTCAGACTCTTTTCGGTTCGCAAGGGAAGCTTCCCGGCATGCAGCAACGAAAAATAAAATATTGCAATACAAACATGGATAATCTTATTCATTTTATAGTAATTAATACATACAACATATTTACCCAACTTAAATTACGAATAAATGTTCGCAGAAAAATAGATTATTGATTGAAAATTAGTAGAATATAACCTATAAGAACTCTTCAGATATAATTGAGAACAACAAATGAGTAAATCGAATCATTCAGACAAATAAATACCTCCGAATCCTTTTAAAACTTCGGTTGCAGTATCTGTGGCCAGCTTCATTGCTTCCTCTGGTGCTTCCGATCGGATAATAGCGTTACAGAACGCTGCCTGGTATGCATCGCCACAGCCTGTGGTATCGATAATTTTGTTTATCTGTAAAGCTTTTTGTTTGAACTCGTTACCCTGATAATAGGCGATACTCCCTTCCGATCCCAGCATAGCTACCAGAGGTTTGTTCAAGTAGAAAGATAAATTTTTTAATGATTCCAGTGCTTCAACTGCAGGACTGGTAAATGCAATATCAATATGAGGTAAATATTTAGTTATTAAATCAACCGAATCGAAATGCATGAAATCAACTGAAATAAAATTATGTTTTTTTCGCCTTTGAATGAGTTCATCGATGTGCTTATCGTTGCAGGTTGTCGCGATAAGGTCGCGGGAAAGAATAAAATTCCATGCGTCTTCCGTAAAAATGCCGTTGTCCTTTACTCCGTTTTGCCACTCACCGGGCTTCGAATAACGTTCTCCTCCAGGTGTATGGTATAACCTGTTCGATGCCGTATTCCCCTTAAGCCGGATAAGAAATCGGGTATCGATATCATTCTGGCGACATAATTTTACTATTTCCGAAGCAGCATTATCGGTACCTATAAACCCGGCCAATGCAACTTCAGCATCTGCAAAGCGCTTACTTTGAACAGCAAAATTCAAACTGTTCCCTCCCGGGACTGTTATCTTCTTTTCGGGAAAATAATCGCAACAAATTGAAGAGAAAGCAATAATTTTCAAAATATTCTTTCGTTATAACCTGTTGTTTATCGACATTATTACACGATATAAAATTACAGGATTTAAATATATTCGAAACTTCTAAATATTAAGAATAAATTTGCTCACCAATGATTTTAAGACAATGAAAAAAGCAAAACATATATTCGTGCAATCAGTAGCCTGTTCGGTTATTTTCATGACACTGATACTTACATTGTTCACAAGCTGTAACAAAGATGAAAAATCTTCATCAGTTTCAAGTGAAGACAGTATTTATGTGGTCATCAATGAAATAATGAATACATGGTATCTCTGGTACCAGGAGGTTCCTTCAATTGATATTTTCCAGTACGATCAACCTTCCGATTTAATGGATGCTCTTGTATATAAACCTATCGACAAATGGAGTTTTGTTGAAGATAAAGAAGTACTTGAAGCCATTTTTCAGGAAGGTGAAACTTTTGGTTTCGGGTTTATGATTCGCTTTGATCCGAATGGAAACCTGCGAATTCTATATGTGTACGAAAATACCGAAGCTTACAATCTTGGTTTGCGCAAAGGTTTTATTGTACAATCAATAAATGGAATACCTTCAGAATTATTTGAAAATTATGATGAATTCCTTGATGAAAGCCCTGCTACTTATGCATTTGAAATCATCGATTCCGAAGATGTGACCCGGGAAATCACTTTATCAAAAACACTTATCCATCAAAACGGGGTATTCTATAAAAATATATTCAATGTTTCCGGTCATCAGACAGGTTACCTTGTTTACGATAGTTTTCTTGGTTATACAGAGGATGAAATCGATGAAGCCTTCACCTATTTTAAGAATAATAACATCACAGAACTTATTGTCGACCTTCGCTATAACCAGGGGGGATATATCAGTCTGGCCGAACAATTTGCAAATATGTCAGCTCCGCTAACAGCTATGGGTCATCCGATGTATACCCGGTTACATAATGACATTGTGGGGCCTGTCTATGACTCTACCACGAATTATTCATTACATGACCTGAACCTAAACCTTGACAGGATTTTCTTCCTGACAACCCAATTTACTGCCTCTGCAAGTGAATTGGTTATCAATTCACTCGAACCATACATGGATGTTTACCTTATTGGTACGCCTACTTACGGAAAACCTGTTGGCATGTACGGCTTTCTGTTTCACGACTGGTATATTTATCCGGTTACCACTAATCTCGTAAATGCCGATGGCCAAGGAGATTTTTATGACGGGCTTCCTGTTGATGTTACTGCTTCTGAAGGCCTCGATAAGGATTGGGGCGATGAAACAGACCCCTGTTTAAGCCAGGCACTCCATTTTATCTCTTTCGGTGTATTCAACAAAAAAGCAACTTACGAACCGGGATTTACAGCACCCGTTGACATAACACCATTTAACAAGCTAAACAGAAACCTGCTTATCATGGATCGTTAATGATAGAAAAGAAAGGAAAAGAGAATTCCCGTACAGTATTCGTGGCAAAATTCTGGAAGTCGATACTTTGGTCAGTAATAATTGCATTTTTACTGTTACTTCCCGGAAATAAACTGCCTGAAAGTGCCCTGTTCAACATTCCTTATTTTGACAAAATTATTCACTTTTTTCTTTTTCTATTTCTCGAATTATTAATGCTTATTGATGGTAAACCTTCCGGGATTTACAGGAACAGCAGAAAAATCATGCTTTCTGTTATTCCTGTCGGATATGCATTTCTTACTGAATTGATGCAATATTATCTGCCCTTGTTAAGACATGGTGATTGGTATGATCTTTTGGCAGATATTACCGGAATTGGTGGTGGCTTGTTTATTTATGAGGTCTTCTCTTGAATTACAAATCTATTTTCTCACCTGAATCGGCAAACTCCTGAGCCAGGGAACCTATAGTGTGTTCCGAAAACATTCTTTTTATGCTTTGTCGTATCTCTTCGTAATGGTTATGTAAAGCACATGTTGCTCCTTTGTTATCAGGACAATTTTTGTCTGTAATTACACAGCGGTTAAAAAGGTCATCGCTATCAAAATTTTTAACAATAGTCATCAGATTTGTGTCCAGTGTTGTTTCAGACAGACCAAAACCACCATTTGGTCCTTTTGTTGAAAGAAGTAATTTTTGTCTGGTAAGTGTTTGTAAGATCTTTCCAAGAAAGGGAGAAGGAATATCAAGATCTTCGGCAATTTTTTTTATGCCAAGCTTTTTTTTACCGTCGGCATGTATTGCAATGTAAATCAAAGCTCGTATGGCATAACGTGATGTATTGGAAAGCATATTATAAGTTTTATAGGGGTATCTTATCTATTCTGCGTTTATGCCGTCCGCCTTCAAATTTAGTTGTTAAAAAACTATCAAGTATTCCTTTGGCTGTATCCAAATCGATAAACCTTGCAGGTAAAGAGCAAATGTTAGCATCGTTATGTTTGCGGGCTAATTCGGCAATTTCAATACTCCAGCATAATGCAGAGCGAATTCCCGGATGCTTATTTGCTGCCATGCTTATACCGTTACCTGTTCCGCAAAGCGAAATTCCAAAATCATACTTCTTTTGTTCAACGGCCTCTGCTAACAGATGAGCAAAGTCGGGATAATCGGAACTCTCCGACGAAAAAGCTCCCATATCTTTCACGTCATATCCTTTTTCTTTAAGATAGTCTTTTACCTTTAATTTAAGATCGTATCCCGCATGATCACTGACTATTGCAATCTTCATTATTTCTCTTTCTATAGGTATCAGCAAATATACTCAATTATTTAATCACCAGCATTTAAGCTGTTGATCGTGCATGTTCCTGAAACCTTGTCCACCAGTAAAAACTTAATAACAACATCCTATGGTTCAATTAACAATTCAGTAGCATTACTTGTTAATTATTTATCGTAAGTTTTGACAGTTTTTCCTTGATTTTTCTGTTAGGATGGGTATTAGATATTTTCCCGATATTTCAAACTGTTTTTTTTGAAAAACAATTCGTCAGATATTAACCAAAACAGAACAATTTTAAGCTTGTTAATAACCCGAAACTTTTACACAATAATTAGTATTAACAACATGTTAATATTTATACAAAAATCTGAATCTCAAATTATTTATAGTAATTATGCTGTTAATATACTTTCAGTAAATTATTAATTATGAAATTTGCAAAATCAGTGAGAAAAAATTTTAACAGAATTAACAGCTTATTATTATTATCATAGATATTTTTAAACAAATAACATAATAATTATTTAAGGTTCATGAAAAATTTTGTCAATCATAAGGATTTAGAAGAGTATGGGTATTTGAAAATAAATTTGAGCCCTGGTGTTGACTTAATTGAAGAAATTAACAGACTTAGAAATGAAAAAAATGTAGTCATTCTTGCACATTATTATCAGAACGGTGAAATTCAGGATATAGCCGATTTTATTGGAGATAGCCTGGCACTTGCCCAACAGGCTGAAAAGACTAAGGCTGATATAATACTTTTTTCAGGT
>CAYUAV010000219.1:0-6462 GCA_964442665.1 uncultured Bacteroidales bacterium | reverse complement strand
TTGTTTTATTTTCAAAGTCAAATGTTGCCTCAGTATTATAGCTCAGACCGACTTCCATCTTATCGCCTATCGATCCGGTGACGTTCATCTGAATTTTCTCCTTGAAAAGGAATGAACCATTCCTCCTGTTCTTAACAGGGAGCAAAGGATTGTCATTTTTCGAAATAGTATAACCGAATATCAGTTCGGCACTTCCCTGTGGTGTGATGTTAATAACGTCGGTACCGAAAACCTTATCAATAGCCTGGTTACCTAACCTGAGATTTTTTAGAAACGAGGGACCTGCCCCCGATTCTTCAAGCGATTTTTCACGCCAGTAATCGAGTTGGGAGCGTTGAGCATCGTATCTTCTGAATTCATCGAGCGACATGGAACTGGGAGGACGATAATCCAGTTCACCTACCTTTTCACTAAAAACATACCGGCCGCTTTCAGGATCATATTCTATTCTCTGATCTACATTTGATGGAGGACGCAATAAAAGAAGTGACTGATTCCCCGAGTTAGAAAAAGGATAGTTACCCTGTTCGTTTATAGGGAACCTTAAACCGGGTACTTGTGCCGTATCGGAAGGTAAATTCTGCGAATAAACATCAGTAGTAAAAGATAATAACCCTATTATAAATAACGTAACAGCGGGCATCACTAACCCGCTTCTGTTGATTCCTGTATATTTTGTTATTCCCTTCTCTGGTTGCACCCGGTTAAAATTAAGGCTATAAAAGCTTTAATGCCTGCTTGATCAGATTCTCCACAGGTATATCAGCATTTTGTAACAGTAATTTATCTACTACTTTTTCCGATTGTTTTCTTGAAAATCCAAGAATCTCTAGTGCAGATAACGCTTCTTTTTTTAATGTATTGTCTGGCGATTTGAATAATTGTACGGTATCAGCCGATTTTATCACTTTATCTCTCAGATCGACAATGATCCGCTGAGCTGATTTGGCTCCTATTCCTTTAATGGATTGCAGCAGATTGACGTTCCCCTCGGCGATTGCCTGTTGTACCTCGTTTGACGACATCGAAGAGAGGATCATTCTCGCTGTATTTGCCCCCACTCCTGAAACTGAAATGAGTAACCGAAAAACCTTCCTTTCCTCAAGTGATGAGAATCCAAAAAGAAGATGCGCATCTTCACGAATTACCTGATGTAAATATATTTTACAAGGATTTAGACCCTGCAATCCGGAATAGGTAAATAAAGTAATATTAATTTCATACCCAATACCATTCTGTTCGAGAATAACATGTGTTGGTGTCAGTTCGGTGATTTCACCTTTTATATAATCAAGCATTCAGGATACTTTTAACATTAAATATTCTCTTGTTACGGTTGATATGAGAGTATACCGGATTAAAATTAAAGATCGGAAATATCATAAGATTTTAATGGATTGGCAGTAAGCTCCTTATATCCGTTTCGAAAGTTATAAATATCACATGCAAGATAAATAGCTTTTCGAAATGAATCGGGAGAAGCTTCATTTTTCCCGGCAAGTTCATAAGCAGTACCATGAGCAGGCGAAGTACGAATAACCGGCAGACCGGCTGTAAAATTCACTCCCTCGCCAGGGCTCATCGCCTTAAATGGTATAAGTCCCTGATCGTGATACATGGCCAGAATTCCGTCGAATTTGTTAAAATTCGATGAACCAAAAAATCCATCGGCAGGGAAAGGACCAAATGCCAGAATATCTTCCTCACGAATGGCAGTTATAGCTGGAATAATTTCACGTTGTTCCTCATCACCTATTAGTCCGTTATCACCGGCATGAGGATTAAGTCCGAGCACAGCGATGCGTGGTTTTCTGATTCCGAAATCCTGAATAAGAGAACTGTTCATAGTACGCAACTTTCGCAAAATACTATCCTTTGTAATATACTCGGTAATCTTGGCAAGGGGAATATGTCCTGTAACGACACCAACTCTGAAATAATCATTTATCATAAACATCAAAGCACCTTCGGAATTAAACCGCGATTCGAGGAATTCCGTGTGTCCTGCGAAATTGAACTTATCCGACTGAATATTGTGTTTATTGACCGGCCCGGTAACCATAATATCGATTTTATTATTGGCCAGGTCCTGTGTGGCTATTTCCAACGCCTCAACAGACGATTTACCGGCATATTCTGTTATCTTACCAAGCTCCACCCTGGCATCCTCATCAATGCAATTAATAATATTAGCTTTCTTTGGATTTGCTTCGTCGGGTGATTTAATGGCATTAAAACTAAAATTATCGATATTTAAAGCCTTACGATGATAGGCAGCAACTTTTGGCGACCCGTATACAATTGGTATACACATATCAAATAGCCTATTATCCAATAAAGCTTTAATAATCACTTCATAACTAATGCTGTTTATGTCGCCATGTGTTATTCCAACAAGTATTCTATTGTGTTTCATATTATTCTGTCATTAGGCCAAGACTTTTTGAAAGGAATTCAATTTACTTCCTTTTCTCCAAACCGTAAAATTGGCTAAAAATACTAATTCTAAGTGAGAATTATGTGATTAGAGAAGCACGGCTGAAGCTATAATTTATTCAGGTACTCCTGCTAAAAAAATCACGTGTAAGGACTTTATGTAATTCACGATCAAGAAGTAAATGAGAAATCACTTCGTGTAATTCCAAATTTTTCATATCAGCAACACCTTTACTGATAGTTCTTTCACTCAGGTCGATGGCATAAAGCAAGGAATACAGGACAGTCGTATTATCGACAAGTAAGTTCTGAATTATTGGTAATATCTGACCTAACAAATCATCATAAGCCATTTTTAAATCACCCGGAAATTTTATTTCGATACCAAAACGATCAAAATCCTTAATAATTTGCAGAACAGTTTTTTGAACAATTTCGCGATCATTGCGATGCCGGTTGATATTTTTCCGTGATAAAGGAGTTAACTCATTCACTACTGCTATCTTGTGTATCAGTAAAATCAAGCGTATAAATTATGGCTTCAACCTGCTGTAAAAGATCTCTTTTTTTATTACCCGGCGCAAAAACAAAACCCTCAACTGTGACAATGTGGTTACGTTTCTGATCGAGTTGCGTTATACTGACAAATGGCCCCCCCATAGCCAATCCGTCCTGCAT
Source organism: uncultured Bacteroidales bacterium (assembly GCA_964442665.1). Classification (GTDB taxonomy): domain Bacteria; phylum Bacteroidota; class Bacteroidia; order Bacteroidales; family UBA10428; genus UBA10428. The sequence continues at coordinate 3,348 of CAYUAV010000219.1, read as the reverse complement.
ACGCCATAATCCGCGTAATTCCGCCGTATATCTTCCATCCTTTAATGTGAAAACCCTGAAAAGAGGAGGAAATAAGGGTTCCGTAGTCATATACGAACCTTCGATCTCGCCCGGTACATATTTTTTAAGAAAATAATTTCTTCTCGCAACCAGATAATCACGGGTAAAAGTTTCCTCATCGGTATAGGGATATGTATAGATTAGAATTCCCTGAATAATATCGCGGTATTCCTGCGAGAGCCAAACAAAATCTTTTTCCATTACGTCAATAGTATACCCCTTTGGAATTGTGAGTATGATATGTAATTCTTTCTTCAACCTGTTGGTAACAGTCTGGTCCATACTGGAATGATAGGCATCCATTAACCGCTGAAGCTCCGTATTTACAAGCAGGGTAATGAGTTGTTCGCGATTATCGTTCAGGAGAGTTATCAATGAATTTTCATCGGGAGCGAGAAGCGAAATTAAAATTTGTGTGCGTGCCCAAAGTCCCTTCTGCACCAGAATTTTTGCTTCCGGCTGATCGGATCCGACTTTTACAACAATAATATTCCGTTGTTGTTTGAAAGTCTTTCCAAATACGCTATGGTCAATTCTGATCACATCAAACCGGGGTTCATCCTGGGGAAGCGCTTCAACCGGACCGGCAAGGATACTACGGATGGTATCGCCTGAGAATGAATCCCATAAGGAACTATTCATTACCAGGAGAACATCACCGGGAGCTCCTGACGGCATAGGCTTCATGTATTCTCTGTTGCCAGGTTTACAGGAAAAAACAGTTGATATAATCAGTGATAAAACGAAGAATCTGGTTTTCATCATTTTTTCTTTTCTTATTATTAACTTGCTTCAATGCATGCTTAATATGTATCTTTTACCGGAATCCAGATTTTAAGAACCTGTCCCGGGTATGTATCCAGATCGTTCAAATTATTCCAGGCCTTAATATTCTCAATGGTACAATTATATTCTATAGCAATTTTATGAAAATATTCTCCATTCTTCACAATATGAGTAACCATAATTCGATTATCAGTGGTACCTGCAAATGCCAACAGGGTATTATAATCTATTTCAGGAATAGATAGGGCAATAATCTTGCTTTCGTTCCGGAGATACTCCAGAAGAATATCTTTGGGTAAAATAAGCATGCAGGGTTCCGGCAGATCAGGTATAACTCCTCTGCGGTAAACCGGATTCAGCCATTCGATCTCTGATACTGAAATGTCCAGCACAGAAGCAATTTGTTGGAACGAGACCCCATAATTGATCATAATCGTATCGACATCGTCCCACGAATAGTTGAAATCACCGGGAATTATTCCGTATGATTCATAGTAATTCATCAGGTAGTTAACAGCAACAAAGGCCGGTATGTAGCTGCGGGACTGTTCGCTGAGGAAAGGACGAATCTCCCAATAATCGGTTTTATTTCCTGAACGTTCAATAGCTTTCCGTACATCGCCAGGTCCGCCGCAATAGCTTGCCAATACCAGATTCCAATCGTGGTAGGTACGGTAAAGATACTGCAGGTAACGACATGCAGCTTCAGTCGACTTATATACATCCCTGCGTTCATCGATATATGAGTTAACCTTTAAGTCAAATAGTGAGCAAGTGGAATACAGAAACTGCCATAATCCTACAGCTCCGGAATTCGATTTGGCAAAAGGATTTAATCCTGATTCAATAACCGCAATGTATTTCAATTCTAAAGGAAGATCATATTTATCTAATATCTCTTCGATCAACGGAAAATAATATCCGGATCGCTTAAGATAAAGTGCGATATCAGATCGCCGTTTTGCAAGGAAATAGTTAATCGATTTTTCTATCTCTGCATTGAATTGAAGATCGATCGGTGAATTTTTATTAAGAAGTTCAATGCCGTATTCAATATTCAATGATGTTAAATCTGCAGCAGCCAAGTTCGGAGAGGGATTGACTTTATTTTCCGGGGAAAACTCATAAACACGCGCAACAGGTTCTGAATAGGATTGGCAAAACAACTTAAAACTGAGAAAAGGGATAAAAAGTAATACAAAAGGATAAGAACTCCTTCTCATTCTAGGTTTAGTTATTTAGTAATACAGTATTACCCGTCAAAAAGAATCTTCTCTGACCGATCTAATTCTTTTTTGTATCGATGGCGTCTTTTTCCTTCTCCTCCGGTGTTTCTTCCCGTGTTGCTTTTTTAAACTCCTTCATTCCCTGACCCAGTCCCCGCATTAATTCCGGTATTTTTCTGCCTCCGAAGAGCAAAAGCAATATAACAACAATTAGTATTATTTCAAAAGGACCCGGCGTACCAAGTAATAAAAATGTTGCCATTTCAGTATATTTTAATCAAAGGTACATATTATTTTCCGATCCATCGGAGAATAAGACGGTAAACATCGTTGCCGTTTGCGTATAGCAGGAGGAACAGAAGAATGAACATTCCAACCAGCTGCGCATATTCGAGGAATTTATCACCGGGCTTACGTCCGGTTACCATTTCGAATATAAGGAAGGTTACATGCCCTCCATCAAGTGCCGGAATTGGCAGCACATTCAGAAAAGCCAGCATAATAGATAATAAAGCTGTAATATTCCAGAAAGCTTCCCAGTTCCATACCGGAGGGAACAGGTTGGTTATGGCACCAAAACCTCCGACGCCTTTATATGCCCCAGATTTGAAATTAAATATCAGCCCGATTTGCCGAATATAAGAAAGCAGTTCTTTTTTTGCCCGGTTAAACCCGGCTGGTATCGATTGCAGGAATGTATATTCGTAAGTAGCAAAATCATAAATCCCCAATTTATCGAGCTGGTCATAATTAAGAAATCCGTATACAATTCCCAGTTTACCTTCATTATTCACGTTTACCATGAATCTATGTTTTTCTCCCTGCCGGTCGACAACCACCGGCACCGTTTTACCTCTGACCGTATCAAGAATCGAAGTTATTTCATCGGCATATTTTACCGGTTTGTTATCCAGTTGAATGATCCTGTCCCTGGCCTCGAGCCCTGATTTTGCATTATGGGATGTATCAGGCACTTCGCTGATTATAAACGGTATCCGCGGATAAATCAGAAAACCCCTGTTATGAATACTGTTATCAACAAGCCTGCCTGCAAAATCCTGGGGAATATTCAGTACGGTATCCCGGTTATCTCTCATCACCTTCATCTGTCCGCCATAAAGCATTTCCTCCAGAATATCCATAAAACTTTCAGGTTCCTTATCGTTTATTGATATTATCTTATCGCCTGTTTTCAGCCCCACTTCATACATTATCGAGTCGGTAACCCAGATTCCATCAGAAATGTTCTTGTTCGGCAGGTATTTCTCACCCCATT
>CAYUAV010000218.1:0-6475 GCA_964442665.1 uncultured Bacteroidales bacterium | reverse complement strand
CAGCTGGAATCTTTTGAACCGGGCAGCTACAGCAATTTTATTTCCTATATGGATGAAAGTTACAGGATTTTCAAGTGCTCGATGAATAAAATTGTTGAGAAGAATTACTACGGTCCTTTTGATTTTTTTAACCTGAAAAACCTCATAACCTTAACTAAGGTAAACGCCTTTAATAATCATTACAAACAAACCAGCAGATATTTTAGAAGTGATATTTTGCGCGCAGTTTTTACTTTTCAGAATATTTATGTTGGACAGAATCCGTTTAAAGCCCCGGGAGTTTTTGCTATTTTACCTTTTCTTGAATTGAACGACGGTGTATATTTTCCAAAGGGAGGCATGTACAAAATTATTGAGTGCCTTATTTCCGCTGCGCTGGAAAATAAGGTACATATTCTTTACGAATCACCGGTAAAGGAGATAAAAATAGAAAATAACAGGGCATGTGGGGTTTTACTGCAAGATAACAGCTATTATAAAGCAAATATTGTTGTTTCCAATGCCGATTTACCTTATGTATATAATGAGTTACTTCCCCGAAGCGGATATTTACATAAAATCAATCGAATGAAGTATGCCTGCTCGGCAATGGTATTTCATTGGGGAACTGATACCAGGTTTCCTCAGTTGGAACAGCATACGATATTTATTTCGAAGAGCTACAGGGAAGGGATTGAAGCAATTTTTTCCGACAAAAAGGTACCGATGAATGATCCTTGTTTCTATGTGCATGCTCCGGGAAAAACAGATTCCACTGCAGCACCTGAAGGTCAAGATTCGATTACCGTAATTGTGCCGGTTTCGCATCTGGGTAATGTTCACAATGCCAATTCTGAAGAAGTTATAGCCGCCATTAGGAAGGCAGTGTTGAACAGATTTTATATAGAAGGACTGAGGGATTTTGAACAGCATATAAAATTTGAACACTGTTATACACAACATTCCTGGAAGAACATGCTAAATATTACGCATGGTGCTATATTCGGAAGTTTGAATCATGATATATTCCAGATGGGTTATTTCCGGCCGCATAACCAACATAAAAAATATCGAAATTTGTTTTTCGTTGGAGGAAGCACGCACCCGGGGAACGGTGTTCCTATGTCGTTAATTTCAGCAAAGCTGACTTCCGAGAAAGTTATCCGACTATTTAATTAATTTTGAAACCGATTATTATGAATAAGTATCGTAGCGAAATACTGGATATTGCTGAAGAAATTCAGTTCGAGAAAATTACTGATCATCCAAATATTCTGATTGCTGCCAGTTTTTGGGAAGAAGACCGATACAAGGCAGCTAAGATCTGTTATAAATTTATGCGTATGATCGATGATTTGATCGATAATCGAAAGTCAGCAGAAGAAAAAATATCGTGTATGGAAAAACAGTTGCTTACCGAGAAGGTGAATAACTGGATAAATTGTCTCAACGATTTTTCAACCGAGGATCCCTTTTTAAAAGAACTTATAGATACTATTGCGAAATTTAAAATCCCCCTTAAGCTTTTCCATAATTTTGCAAGGTCGATGCAATTCGATATCGATCATACAGGTTTTTCTACGTTTGAGGAGTTTCTTTTATATGCCAATGGTGCTTCAGTCGCTCCGGCATCGGTATTTGTGCATCTTTGCTGTTTAAACAAAACAAATGGGGATTACTACCCAGCCAAATTCGATGTAATTGAAGTTGCCCGACCTTGTGCTATTTTCAGTTATATTGTGCATATTATCCGGGATTTCCAAAAAGATCAGTGGAACAATCTCAATTACTTTGCCCTGGATATCCTGGAAAAGTATAGTCTGACCCCCTCCGATTTAAAAAACATAGCAGATGGAAGTCCTATACCCGATTCTTTCAGGAAAATGATGAAAGAATATTATTTACAAGCGCAGTTTTATGGAGCACAAACACTCATGGTACTGGACAAAATTGCCTCACGTGTAAAAGGAAGGTACTTTTTAAGCCTGCAAATTATTTTTAATTTGTACCAGCAGATATTCAACCGTATCGATACCCTGAACGGCAGTTTTACAAAAGAAGAATTAAATCCTACACCGCTTGAAATTAAGCAAAGTGTAATGGAAGTAATAGGCAAGTATTAATGCGCTGAGTGTACAGTAAATCTCCGTATACATCTTATATTTTATTATCCTCCGGGATGGTATTTCGCTGATTTGTGTATTTAATCTGAATTTCCCTTTTGTTAACCGTTAAATAAACACAAAACGGATTTCTGTGTTATTTTTGCATACTATATTTGAATTCTATCACGTACTATGATTGTGATAAAACAAGTGGACCGGACCAACGAAGATTTTAAAAAGCTTAATGCCAGGCTTGACTTGGAACTTTCCGAACGATATGGTGATTTTCAGAATGAGTATAACCGGCATAATATTATTGAAGATGATGACAAAGTTGTCATTGCTCTGAATGATAACATAGCTGTCGGCTGCGGATGTTTTAAGAAATTTAACTCCGAGACCGTTGAAATTAAAAGAATGTTTGTAGAGAAAGAATATCGCAGAAAAGGTATTTCAAAACTTTTATTGAATAAACTAGAAAGTCTGGCCACTGACGAAGGATACAAAAAAGCAATTCTTGAAACCGGAATAAATCAACCTGAAGCTGAAAGTTTATACCTGACTACAGGATATAAACAAATTGATAATTACGGACAGTATAAGGGCATGAACATAAGTATTTGCATGTTGAAGGATTTAAATTCTTAATTTATCGTACTTGAATTTTATAATTCACAATCAGGGGAAATTCCCGGTCGCAGAATTGGAGCGTGGGAGTTACGAAATCAATACAGTACAGGATGCACTTGATCTGATGGCTGAGGCCGATTACAGGGGTGCACGAAGGATTATAATTTATAAAGAGCAAATGTGCCCTGAGTTTTTTGAGCTGAGATCGGGCGTAGCCGGGGAAATATTGCAAAAATTTTCGATTTATAGTATGCGGCTGGCAATTGTAGGTGATTTGGCAGGATATAATAGTAAAAGCCTGAACGACTTTATATACGAAAGTAACAAAACTGGAAGAATCCTGTTTTTATCCACAGCCGATGAGGCCATAAATAAATTATCATCGTAAGAAAAAATATCCTATAATTTAAAAGGAAATAAATTAGTTAAAAGGCATGAAAAAGTGACTCAATATTCTGCTTGGGAATTACAAGCATGTTTTATACATTTATTCCGATAATTTAGTCCAAATTAGAAGATCAGGATAGATAAGTTAATTCATCAATCAACTACTGGATTTAAATGAAAGTATTTGTTATTGGTGCCACCGGGCTGGTAGGCAGCTATCTGATCCCCAAACTTATTGAAAAGCATTACGAGGTACTTGCCCTTACACGATCACAAAATAAGATCGAACGTATCAGACAGCTCGGTGCACAGGGAATTATTGGCGATATAAGAGATCCGGGGAAATTTATTGATAAATTACCGGTACGATTAGACGCAATTGTTTTGTTGGCCATGCCGGGGGTCACTCCCGGAAAAAGATTATCAAAGAAACAAAAAGAAGAATTAAGGACCGAAACCAACGATTTTTTCAGGAATAGTATGGAACTGGCTATTAAATATGATTGTCCTGTAATTCTTCCCGGAGGAACAAGTTATTATACCGCGAATAATGAAATAGCCGATGAGTCATGGCCGATAAGGAGAGTAGGCATTACTGAAATCGGTAAGGATACCGACGAAATGATCGCGCGGGCTATAGAGAGCGGTCATCCGAAAGTAATCCAGCTGATCTACGGGAAAATTTATGGTAATGGAGGTCTCTTTCGTTTCATGTATAATATGATGAAAAAGGGGCGGAGTAAAATTATAGGGAGCGGGAATAATTATATTCCTAATGTACATGCAGCCGATGCAGCCTCTGCAATAGTCCAGTCTTTATTAAAATTACCTGTTGGTGAAAAATTCATCATAGCCGATGATACTCCCGCAAGTCAGGAAGAATTCACCTGCTATATGGCCAGTCTAATGAATAAAAAGAAACCGGGAAGAATTCCGGGATCTATTGTCAGACTGGTTATCGGGTCCGATTTTTATGAAGTAATCAGTATGAATTGCCGGGTTTCAAATGCAAAAGCAAAAAGAATGCTGGATTGGAAGCCCGTATTCCCATCATATAGGGAAGGGCTTCAGGATGTCATTAGCGAAATGAATGAGAACAAACCTTTTTTTGGATGAAAAATATTTTAGCATGTGCAACTATTTTCAGTATTCAGTAGTCATATATACAGACAGCTTAAACACGATTTTTTTCTAATCATTTAGGAATTATCTGGAAAACCCTGATCATTGCATCAGGGTTTTTTTTGTAGAATTATTAATGAGTTAAATGAAAGAAACAGTTTCAGTCGATAAGTTTTATAACTTCAATGCCAAATTCTTATAAATTAGCAGGATATATTTTTTGAACAATTGACCTTAAAGTCTATTTAATCGTTATTTAGTTTTTTATTCTGACTTAATCTAATAATCAAATCCTGTATACAATGAACATCCTGACCATCATTATTGCACTGGGCCTGCTGATATTCTTTTCCCATTTGTTTAATGAATTGTTCAGCAGGACCAAGGTTCCCAATGTATTACTGTTATTATTGATAGGTATTATTGTTGGTCCTGTGGGAGGTATTATAACCAAAGATTTTTTTGGTGAAATAGGAAGGGTATTTACAATAATAACACTTATTGTTATTCTTTTTGAAAGCGGGGCCGGCTTGAAAATCAAAGAAATAAAGGAATCGATCGGATCGGCTTCACTGCTGACCTTTGTTAACTTTATTGTAACCGTACTCATAACAGCATTCACAACCCGTCTGTTATTATCACTTGATTCGCTCAGCGCAGTGTTTATCGGCGCTATCGTAGGAGGTACTTCCTCGGCGGTAGTAATTCCAATGGTAAAACAGTTGAAATTCAGTCAGAAGAGTTCATCCGTGCTGATTCTGGAATCAGCTTTAAGCGATGTTCTTTGCCTGGTAGTCGGATTAGCCTTGCTGGAAGGAATGGCTATAGGAGAAGTATCGGTTGCTGCTGTTTTTTCGAAAATGTGGAAAGCCTTCCTGTTTGCCATGTTGCTTGGTCTTGCGGGTGGACTTATCTGGTCACTTTTCATTAACATGATACGAAGTATAAAAAATTCGATGATGACCACGCTGGCATTTGTATTTATATTGTATGGCATTGTTGAATTAATGGGATATAACGGAGGAATAGCCGTACTATCCTTTGGTATACTACTCAGTAATGTCGAACTTATTAACAGCAATAAGACTTTCAGAAAGCTATTCAAATTCGAAACATCCGGATTTAATACCCATGAAAAGGATTTTTTTGCGGAAATCGTATTTGTAATGCAAACCTATTTCTTTGTTTATGTGGGCATTTCAATCCAGTTCGGATCACCCTGGGTTTATGCCGCGGGATTCCTGATCGTTCTGCTGATTATTATATTTCGTGTTCCGGCTGTCAGGATCTTTATCGGTAACAAGGTATTAAAACCGGAGCGTTCGGTCATGTCTGTCATGTCGCCCAAGGGGCTGGTTCCGGCTGTGCTTGCATCCATACCGCTTCAACGCGGATTAATTAATGGCGACATAATCCTTGATCTGGGGTATTCCATTGTTCTGTTCAGCATAATAATTACTTCAGTTCTTGTAATTATTTTAAGTATTAATCCGAACTATTTTGAAAATAAGATTTCCAGGCTCAGGAAAAACAACAAGGCAGAAGCATCTCCAGGTATACAAGAAAAATAATAAAAGGGTTAATATTGAGATATTACAAGACAAACAGGCTGATTATAAAAATTTGAACTAAAAACGATGATATTCCTTACCTTCGGGTCTAGAAATGCCTGATTTTACAGTGATAATTTTATTATTATTTTTATTAACAAGTATTCGTGCAACTTTTTTCTCAATTAATTAGTAATTTAAATAGACGTAATGTTCAATCTTGAGGAGGTCATCAAAGGCTGCATAAAGAACCGGCGTAGCGCACAGATTGAGCTTTACAAACGGTATGCTCCGACTTTACTTGCTGTTTGTGTTCGTTATGTGGCCGACCGTGCAGAAGCTGAAGACATACTACAGGAGGCATTCTTCAAGATTCTGAAGAGTATTAAAGAGTACTCAGGGAAAGGGCATTTTGAAAACTGGATGAAGAAAATTGTGGTGAATACAGCGATTACATATTTTCACAGGGAAAGAAAGCATTATTATCACGATGAGCTCGATTCGGTGAAGGACTTTGAATTACAGTATACCCTTTCACCTGATAAAGAACTGGACGAGAAGGAGTTATATCATCTCCTTGACCGGATGCCTGAAGGATACAGGATAATTTTTAATATGTATGCTGTTGAAGGCTACAAGCATAAAGAAATAGCAGAGAAACTCGGCATTGAGGAAAGTACCTCGAAAACTCAATATCTGAGA
>CAYUAV010000217.1:0-6496 GCA_964442665.1 uncultured Bacteroidales bacterium | reverse complement strand
TTCACCCAGGTGAGGATTAATGAGAATTCTGGCAAAAGGTTCAAATCTGGAGGGGAAAGCCTGGGTTATTTTTCCTCCCTGATCCATGCCTCAGGATCTACTTCGCTCTGAATTTTACGGAGTTCATTATCGGCGTCGGCCTTTGTACTGAATACATCATAGCTGACAGCATGCAGGCTTCCGATTTTTCCGAATTTTTCTGCATTGTAACCCTTTTGTCGCAGTTCGTTTACAAGGTTGTCGGCATTACTTTCTTCCCTGAAAACACCGGCAACAATATAAAAACGGGGGCCGCTGCTAACCTGGGTGGGCGTGGTTTTAACCGTTTCAACAGGTTCTTTTTCTGATTTACCGGTAGTTATATCTTCATAGGGTTCGGCTGCAGGCTCGGTTTCGGGTAGCAACTGATCACCCGGGTAGGGTTCTGCTTCGATAACCGCATCAGATTTCTTAGTAAACAGTGCTGATATTTCTTCGCTGTAGAAAAAATAACCAATTAAAGCACCGTTAACAATTATAATAATTATGAGCCAGACAATCAATTTGGTCCTGCCACGTTTATTACTTTCATATTCAGCGGAAGTCGTATAGGCAGGCTGTGTGGTACGGGGTGGTTCCTGTATAACTTTTTCTTCTGTTTTCACTTCAACTTTTTCACTGATTTTTTGCTCTGGTTTTCTTTCAGACGGAGCCTGGACTTTAGGTTTTTCTTCTTTTTTCTCTGCTTCTTTATCGGGTTTGATAACATCCTCACTAATTTTTGTTTTTTCTTCTACTTTCTGTTCCTTATCTCCCGGTTTTCGCGTTTCCATCTCAATAGTCTCATCTTTAGCCTCAGCAGGTTTTTTTGCTGCAACTTTCTTTGTCTCTCGGGGTTGAGCCGTTTGCTTTTCCGGGGTTTCTTCAGTTTTGATAGTTTTTTTACCTGCTTTTTTTGGTTCTTCTTTCTCAAGCGATATTTTTCCCGAAGTACCTTTTGTTACCACTCCGATTCCGGTCAGGGAAAATCTGCCTTCCTTGTCCAGGGCAGAATTCATTTTTACAATAAATTCATCTATTTTTTTCTTGGCTGAATCACGGTCGATTCCTTCATTTTTTGAGATAGCATCAACAAGCATTCCATCATTGTATTGAAGGAATTCGTTAAAAATGATATTCAGGGGATTTTTTTGTTTGATGATGAAAGCACCAAACTCGGGAACTATAACCCTGTTATTGCTTTCAAGGACCTGAAGAAGGTATTTTTCCATAAGGCGATATGATTCTGTTAAACAAAGTTAACAAATTAGCTTGGTTAAACCCATTTAAGATTTTAACACTATTTGCAGACTACTTTTTCAGAATAATAGAATGTTTTTTACAGGTTTTTATTTTCTTTGCTATCTAACACTATATAAAGTCAATGAAGTTTAGATATATTCTTGGAATCGACTTTGGTGGATCGGGTATAAAAGGAGCCCCTGTTGATGCAAAAAAAGGGGAATTACTGAAGGAACGATACAGAATACCTACGCCAGATAAGGCCACGCCTGAAAGCGTATCAGAAATTATCAGGCGGTTGGTGGATCATTTTAAATGGGAAGGGCCAATCGGATTAGCTTTTCCGGCAGTGGTTCAAAACGGCGTTGTAAAAACGGCGGCAAATATCGATAAACGATGGATTGGTATTAATGTTGCAAAACTAATAGCCAAAAAAACCGGCTTGCCGACTTATGTTCTGAATGATGCTGATGCTGCCGGAATGGCAGAAATGAAATTTGGAGCAGGTAAGGGTAAAAAAGGCCTGATATTTCTGATTACTGTCGGTACCGGTATCGGATCGGTCTTGTTTTCGAAGGGTAAATTAGTCCCGAATACCGAACTTGGTCACATTACATTAAAATCAGGTGCCGAAGCTGAGGCATTTGCATCGGATGCAGCCCGAAAGAGAGATAATCTCGACTGGGATGCCTGGGGCGATCGTCTTAATATATATCTTCAGGAAATGGAGCAACTGTTCTGGCCCGAACTCATTATCATCGGAGGAGGTATAAGTAAGAAGAAGGAGCGCTATATCGACCATCTTCGTCTGCATTCAAAAATTGTTATGGCCGAAACCCGGAACGAAGCCGGAATTATAGGAGCCGCAGTTTCCTGCAGGGCAAATCGCGATGAATTTAAATAGATCTATTTTTTATCCTGCGAGTCAGGATATTCGAAAGGCACCCTGTTAATAATCGATCTTCCAAGGGTAACTTCATTCGTATATTCAAGTTCGTCGCCAAAAGCCACACCCCTTGCGATCATTGAAATTTTAGTATTGAAATCTTTTAATTTTCTGTACAGGAAATAATTTGTTGTATCTCCTTCCATGGTTGCGCTCAGGGCAAGGATAATTTCACTGATCTTTTCTTTTTCAACTCTTTTTATCAGCGATTGAATATTCAGATCATTCGGACCAATTCCTTCCATTGGCGAGATAATGCCTCCCAGAACATGATATAGTCCGCTATACTGATTGGTGTTTTCAATGGCCATAAGATCTTTTATATTTTCGATCACACATATGGTAGACCGGTCACGGTTTGCTGCCGAACATATACTGCAGGTATCATGATCAGAAATATTATGGCACACGGAGCAGAACCGGATATTTTCGAAAAAGGAATTTAATGTGCGCGTAAAGTTCAATGCTTCTTCTTTCCCCAACCGCATCAGGTATAATACCAACCGAAGCGCCGTACGTTCACCTATACCCGGAAGTTTTGAAAATTGCGACACGGCGTCGGCTAGTAGTTTTGAAGAGTAATTATCTTGTGTCATGATAGTATCCTCTGATCTGGAGCAAAATTACTATCATTGCAATCAAAGCACAAAAAAGAACATATAAATGATTTAACAATAACCGGAAATTTAAAATGAATCCGTATCTCATTCTGGGAGTTATCCTTTTCTATTTTGGCATCTTATTTATTGTAAGTCATTTCACCTCACGCAAGGCCGACAGTAATACTTTTTTTGTCGGGAACCGGCAATCGCCCTGGTATCTTGTATCCTTCGGAATGATTGGAGCATCGTTATCGGGAGTGACTTTTATATCTGTACCCGGGTGGGTTATAAGCAGTAAGTTTTACTATATGCAAATGGTTCTGGGCTATCTCCTGGGATATGCAACCATAGTACATGTGTTGTTACCTATATATTACCGGCTCAATCTCACTTCTATTTATACATACCTCGAATCGCGCTTCGGAAAAGTAAGTTATAAAACCGGAGCTTCGTTTTTCCTGATTTCCCGACTGATTGGCGCTTCATTCAGGTTATTTATCGTAGCTAATGTACTTCAGATCACGATTTTTGAAAAGCTTCATATTCATTTTGCATTTACAGTGATAATTACTTTAGTATTTATCTATATCTATACGTTTCGGGGAGGAATTAAAACAATTGTCTGGACCGACACACTTCAGACGTTTTTCATGCTGCTGGCTGTTATTCTGACAATTATTTTTATCAGTAAATCGATGGGCTTTGATATGAAAGAGCTTGCTGTATCGTTAAAATCAAATGAATATACAACAATCTTCAATTTTCACGATTGGAAAAAGGGTTCATTTTTCGTAAAGCAATTTATCAGCGGAGCGTTGATCACAATTGTAATGACCGGACTTGACCAGGATATGATGCAGAAGAACCTGAGTTGCCGAAGCCTGCGCGATGCACAGAAAAATATGTATTGGTACGGCAGCATGCTTTTACCGGTAAATCTGCTTTTTCTTTCTTTGGGAGTAATTTTGTTACTCTTTGCCCGGTCGCATGGTATCACTGTTCCTGAGCGATCGGATGATTTGTTTCCTTTAATCGCTACAGGTGGTTATCTGCCAACATTTCTTGGCATTATATTTATTCTCGGACTGGTTGCTGCTGCATATTCCAGTGCCGATTCGGCTCTTACCGCACTTACAACATCGTTTACCATTGATATTCTGGGGGCAGGGAATTTACGGGAAAGAAAGTTAAAAAAAATCCGGTGGGCGGTTCATATTGTTATGTCGTTTTTGGTAGGTGGAATCATTTTTCTATTCCGGATGCTGAACAATGAAGCGGTGATAAGCTCCTTGTTTACTGCTGCAGGATACACATATGGTCCCTTACTCGGGTTGTTTGCATTTGGTATTTTTTCAAAAAGAAATATCACTGATGTCTGGGTACCGTTAATAGCAATTCTTTCACCGATACTGACCTATCTGACTAAAATCATGCTCGAATCCGTGATTGCGAATTACCATTCGAGCTATGAGTTACTCCTGATAAATGGTATTATAACTATTTTAGGTTTAATGGTAGTATCAAATAGAAGTCAATCAGTAGATTCTAAAAGAGAGAAGCCAAAAAACAGGTAAAAAACTGAGAGATTATTTAATAATAAATTGTAATTAACATAGTTTTGTTATATAGTTGGAGCGATTTGACAGATAAACAGGAAGGTATGAAAATCACTACAGGAATCAGTAATGCTTTTAAGTCCGAAGAAATTGAGGCATATTCCAACGCCGGAGTCGATGAATTTTTCGTTGGTTATATCCCTGCACAATGGCGTGATACATATGGTTACGAAGTATCATGTAACCGTCGTGAACACTCGAATTATCAATATCACACCATTTCAGAACTGAGTAATGTTGTTGAACTGATACATAAATTCGGTAAGAAAGTTTATCTCACTATAAATGCACACGAATATTCTGCCCAGCAACTGGGATTGCTGTTTAACATCCTGAAATCAATTGAACATATTGAATTTGATGCATTTATTGTGAGCAATATAGCACTGATGCTTGAATTACGTAAATCAGGATTTAATGTCCCTTTTAATATTAGTATTGGAGCAGGCTGTAATACAATTGAATCCTTTCAGTTCTATCTTGAGAATATTTCCGGCATAAATAAATTCATTCTTCCCCGGAAGTTTACAGTCAGTGAATTTGAAATAATTTCGGAATATACCCGGAATAATAAGATTAAAGTTGAGGCTTTTTTACTGGGCGATCCTTGTCATTTTAACGACGAATATTGTTTTACCTGGCATGGAGCCCAAAACGAAAGCTTATGTAATTCAATGATGTACACCTATCGGAAAGCTGTGCCGATATTGTTGGGAAAGGATTGGAAAAAAGTTGTAAAAACCGGTAAACTTGACAACCTATATTTAGAGTTGCTTAACAAAACGCAAAAAATTGACAGGCAACGGAACAATTACTTTAAAAACAATCCCCGATTAGAATTTACAAACAAGGATGCAAGTAAAGTCAATGTTCTTGCTCGAATAAACAAATGCGGACTATGCATGATCAGAAAATTCGTTGAATATGGGTTTGACGCGGTCAAGTTACCTTTACGGGGGCATAGTTATCAAACAAATATTGAGGTAATAAAAATAGCAAAGCAAATTATTGAACACGCAAATCCTACACCTCAGGTTTGTCAGAAGATATTAAATGCTCCCCACTTTTGTTCAGGCGTTTCATGTTACTATAATTACCCATATGCCAATTAACATTAAATTTTCAGCTCCATGAGAAAAGGTTTTGAATTATACATATTTCTTAGCGAGGTTGAACACGTGTTGAATTTAAATGAAACACTTGAGATCATAAACAAACCCTCATCGGAGATTTACGAATTAATAGATCTGAATCATAAAACAAATCAGACGTCACTGACTACGGTAAAGAATTATATGTATAAGGATCTCGGACTGAACTATTACGATCATATTGAAGGCATATATTACGGTCAGGAGACCTGTGAAAATTTAATTCCGGCAGTTGGCCAGATACAAAAGGTGTATGAGTTTTGTACTAACAATGAATACAGGTTTACATTTGTAACGCCGTACGTTGCACCAAAAGGAATTGTGAAGCTCTCAGGCTGCTTGGAATATCTGAATGGTTTGTCGGAAAATATTGAAGTCGTGGTAAATGATTATGGGGTGTTACAACTGATAGTAGCAAAATATAAAAATCTGATTCCGGTACTGGGACGTTTACTAACAAAACTTAAACGCGATCCGAGGTTTACCATTTCCGGATATGATATTGCTTCATCGGAAATAAAAAAACTTAAGGTGGTTGAGAAAAACCAGCAAAAGGTTGTGCAAACTGCGAGCCTCGATATTAAAGTATATCAGGATTTATTAAAAGAAAAGGGCGTAGTGAGAGTGGGGGTCGACTCGGTTTCACAGGGACTCAGTAAAGCAGCTCTTAAAAAATGGGGTTTTCCTGTCGATTTATATTGGCCCTGGACATATTCAACAAGTGGCAGAAATTGTGCTATTGCTGCACACACTCAACCAGGTAAATCTTTTCATCCGACCGATGAGCCGTGTCATTTTCAGTGTAAAGAGTTTGATTTTGCCTTAACTTCAGATAAAAGAATGTTTAAAACCCTTCAACGGGGCAATGCAGTCTGGATAAATTCTGAATCGTTGTGGCCTGACATGCTTAAATCCGGATAC
>CAYUAV010000216.1:0-6497 GCA_964442665.1 uncultured Bacteroidales bacterium | reverse complement strand
GGGTATATATTGCTTCAATTTCAATGCTAATTCGAAAATTTTAAACAGGTTCTAAGAAGGGATACCGATTTATCTATTGGTCATAGGGTAACAAAATGTCAAATCTGCTACCCTGCCCTTCTTTCGATTTGACTTGTATTTCACCACCAAGCAGCTGGACAAGTTTTTTTGAAATGGTAAGCCCCAGGCCAGTACCCCGGTATATTTTTTCAGTGGTTTTATCCATTTTATAAAAACGCTCGAAAATCCTGTCCATTATAATATCCGACATCCCAATCCCAGTATCTTCCACATAAAAATTTATCGTGTTCTTTTGTTTCAATACGCCCAGTTCAACATAACCCTTATCGGTGAACTTAAATGAATTATCGAGCAGATTTATTAATATTTGCCTTAATCGGGTAGGATCGGTTGTCATTACCATATTTTTATTTTCGAGTCTGTAATTCATGCGAAACTCAAAGTTCGAATGC
This sequence comes from uncultured Bacteroidales bacterium, assembly GCA_964442665.1. Classification (GTDB taxonomy): domain Bacteria; phylum Bacteroidota; class Bacteroidia; order Bacteroidales; family UBA10428; genus UBA10428. The sequence continues at coordinate 6,024 of CAYUAV010000216.1, read as the reverse complement.
TTACGTAATTTAAATGACTTAGATATTTCAATGATAAATTCATACAGCTTGATATCGGATTTTTCAATGGTCAGCTGGTTCGCTTCTATTTTAGACAAATCAAGAATATCATCAATGAGTACCAGGAGTGTATCCGTGTTTAAATTAATTTGCGCAAGAAATTCGTCCTTTTCTTTTTCATTCAGGTCTTCTTCAGCCAAAAGCGAAGAAAATCCAACAATAGCATTCAACGGAGTTCTGATTTCATGACTCATATTTGACAGAAATGATGTCTTTAGCCGATCGGATTCCTCGGCTTTTAATCTGGCCTTTTCAAGTTCCTGTGTTCGCTGTTTAACAAGTTCCTCAAGATTATGACGATGTCTTTCCAGTTCGGCATTCTGTTCCCCGATCTTTAACTGATTTCGCTCCAATTCCTTATTGATCCGTTCCAGATTTTCTTTTTGAATCACCAATTCTTCCCGTTGATCCTGCACTTCCTGATTTCTTTTTCCCAGTATGGTATTCAGATCAAGTAACTCACTGGTACGCTCATTCACAAGTTTTTTAAGGGTTTTTTTGTGTCTTTCAAGAGAATGCAGTTTATACCTGTAAAATCCATAAATACCAAGAAGTATTAGGATTACTATCGCGATCCGGAAACCCCATGTTTTATAAAAGGGCGGCTGTATAATGAGTCTTATTGATGTACCTTTCATGTTCCAGATATCATCGTTGTTTGATCCTATCACCCGGAAAGTGTAAGTCCCGGGATTGAGATTTGTATAGGTTGCCGTTCGCTTGTTGCCTACATCATTCCACTGCTCTTCAAATCCTTCAAGAATATATTTATACTGATTTTCGGATGGTACTGTAAAATCGAGGGCTGCAAATTCGAATGTAATGACAGATTGCTCATGCGTGAGTTTAATTTCTTTTGTCTGAGATATATTCTGTTTCAAAGGTGAGTTCTTTTCTAAAACATCGACTGATCTATTGAATATCTTAAAATCGGTAATTACAACCGGAGGAACATGATTGTTATAAATAATATGCATCGGATTGAAATAGCTTATACCGTTTATTCCTCCGAAATACAGTATCCCTTCTTTTGTTTTAAACGCTGCCTGGGATGAAAATTCATTACTTTGTAAACCATCGTTTTTGTTGAAATTTAAAAATCTGCTTACAGCAGGGTGATATGTGCCGTTGATGAATTTTGACAGACCATTATTTGTGCTTATCCAGAGATTACCCTGATTATCCTCGAGAATTGCCAGAACCAGATTGTTTGCCAGTCCGTCCGCTTCTGTATAGCTGATAAACCTGTCCTCGGCCTCCGTGTAAAGGTTCAATCCTCCACCGATTGTACCGGCCCAGATATTCCCTTGCGAGTCTTCATACAAAGTGGATATCTGATTACTGCTGATACTTTCAATATTTACGCTCCGGTTATAAGCCTTAAATGAACCGGTATTCAGATCCGTTAATTTGCAGATTCCGCCGAATTCAGTACCTACCCAAAGGTTTCCTTTACTATCTATAAGTAATGAAGAAATGACATTATCGCTGATACTATTCGGATTATCCGGATCATGCAAAAAAATACGAAACCTGTTCTTTTCCGGATCAAACATATTCAGTCCCCCGCCAAGTGTTGCTATCCAGATATGACCCTCACGGTCTTTAACTATATCCCATACATCATTCTGTGTAAGCCTGTTTGCAACTCCTTGTTCATAAATATAGTGCTTATACGTATTGGTCCTGATATTATAGACATTCAATCCTCCGTTATAGGTTCCAATCCATAATATTCCGTTGTCATCAAGATATAATGATTTAACCACATTGCTGCTTAATGAATTGCTGTTATGAGGATCGTGTATATGGTGTACAAAATGATCAGTTGACGGATCATAAATATCAAGACCTCCTCCATCGGTACCGATGAATAGCTTTCCGTTGGGAGCTTCAATAATTGCCAGAACAGCATTATTGCTTAAATCATCTTCGGCGCCATAACTTTTTATCTGGCCAAATTTATCTTTTGCTTTAAAAAGAATGTTGACACCTCCATTATAGGTTCCGATCCAAAGGTTCCCGATATCGTCGAGATACAAAGTATAGATAATATTGGTATTTAAACTATACTGGTAATTCAATTTGTGGAAGATGCGCTCAATGGTGCCTGTATTTCTATGAAGTATATTAAGCCCACCACCGCCGGTTGCTATGATAAGATTGCTATCGGTATCTTCAATAAAATCGCGAATAATATCGTGAGTAAGTCTGTGATTTTTATTATCACAATGCGTTGAATATTCTTCAACCTGATGTGAGTCCAGGTTTAGAGTAAAAGCACCTTTCCCATAAGTACCTACCCAAATCAGTCCTTTTGTATCGGTATACAGTGCAATAACTGAAATACCCTCGAATTCGCTAATGAGTTCGGGCAGTAAAAAACCATATTTTTTATTACCATGCTCAATCCGATACAACCCATTAGGAGTACCCAATAATAAATCGCTCTTATCGGTATATTCCAGACAATTTACTTCGGGTATCTTTTGGGTTTCCACGGGAATTATCTCAAAAGTTTCCGGATCCATCTGAAATAGTCCTTTCCCGTCTGTGGCTACCCATAAATTACCTTGGGTAGTTTCTGATATATCGGTAATATTATTATTAATTCCCGGATTAAACCGGTTGATAGCGTTAATACGCTTGAAATTATCCATTTTCTGATCATACAGATTCAGCCCTCCCTGGTCGGTGCCTGCCCACAAACGACCTTTTCTGTCGACAAACAGCACATTAATCCTTCCAAGCCCTATACTATTCGGATCCTTCTCATCGTAACGATAGCAGGTAAAGTTGTATCCGTCGTATTTATTAAGTCCGTCATTCGTACCAAACCACATAAACCCGTTACTCCCTTTAACAATGCAGTTCACCGTACTTTGTGAAAGGCCATTGTCGCGCGTAATATGATAAAATTTCCGGTTGTTTATCTGAGCCTGTGCAACAGTAAAGCAAAGAATAGAAAAGATTATGTGGAATGTGTATCGACGGATCACTTCAAGAAAGTATTAATCTACATGAAGTTATAAAAAAACTGGTATAGTTGGGACACAAATCGGATGACGGATACAAATTAATTTTATTTTGACAACTTCTTTTTTGTAAATCCTGTATAAAAATATCCGCTCCTTTGTAATATCCCGGTGAATTGATTTTCCCTACTGTCAATTTATTAAGGCAGACAGAAACTGCAATTGATCTGTTGAAAAAAGCATTACAGGGCAGATTGTAATCTGATCAGATCAACAATATCAGTAATTTGTTCGCTAAACGTCCGGTTACCGTCGATAATGAGATCGGCCAGTTCACAATTGGGCTGAACATAGGTATTGTGCATAGGAAATACAAATTCCATGTATTGTTTCATCACCGACTCAGGAGAGCGGTTTCTTTCCCTGGTATCCCTGGCTATTCTTCGTTCTAAGCGGATCTTTTCGGGCGTATCTATAAAAACTTTTACAGAGAAAAAATGAGCAATCAGGGGTATATTAAATAAAAACAAACCTTCGACAAGGACAAATTTCTTATTGGTAAGAAAGTGCCCTGCATTTGTACGCGTATGCGTAGTATAATCGTAAACGGGCATTTTTATGGAACTGCCTGTGCACAGTTGTTCAAGGTCCTTCGCCAATCGTATCAAATCGATACTATCAGGATGATCATAGTTTACTGTTGCGGGATCGCGCCCGAGTTTTACAAAATCATGATAATAATTATCGATTGCAATATGGTTTGTTTTCCTGCTGCCCAACGCTTCTGCCAGATCACAGGCTAGAGTTGTTTTACCGCTGGCGCTGCCTCCGCAGATACCTATTATTAATGGTTTTAAAGCCAAAATCTCACCGGCGATTTAATAACAGGGGGTTCATGAATAATTTATGCGTTTTCATCGACCATGGTATTCTCGATCAGTTCGTCAACCCGGGTTACAATCTTTGAGCAGAAATTCCGGAATACTTTCTCATCGCGAAGACGCTGCAGATCGTCGGGATTACTGATATCAGCATTCAGCAGCACATTACATTCTATCGAACCGAACTCCTTTTTGAAATCGTTGGTAAAGGCATCCAGTTTCGACCGCAAACGTTCCTTAGCTTCTTTATGGTTAGCTTTGTCGGTTCCATACTTCAAACCCAGTACCATGAATGCCCCGATAACAGCACCACAAATCTTGCCATTATAATTACCCCCGGCACCCAAACCGGCAGCCAGTTTCAGAGATAACTCCCTTGAAATTCCCAGACCGGGAGCATAGGTAGAAACAACGGATTGGGCACAGTTAAAACCATTTGAAAATGATTCGCCAGCTATTTTTTCATGCATGATTACATAATTTGTAGGATTTATACTATTCCTGGTTCAGCAAATATAATGAATGACATGATATAATCCCGGCAGTTTCGGTACGTAAACGGCTGTTCCCCAGACTTATCGTCCTGTATCCTCTCCGGGTAGCTCTTTCAACCTCTTCAGGAGTAAAATCACCCTCCGGCCCGACAAGGATCAGAGCATTACTCCCTGTCTTATACTGACTTTTTAGCAATTGTTGATGATATGCCCCGCAATATGCCATATATAAATTAAAATCTTTATGATTAATGTCAAGGAATTCGTTAAGAGATGCCAATGCATTGAGACCGGGTTTGAATGCTTTCAGCGATTGTTTCATGGCGGCTATGATCACTTTTTCAAGCCGGTCGGTTCGGATCGCTTTTCGTTCCGAATTTTGGGTGATAACCGGAGTAATTTCATCAATTCCTATTTCTGTGGCTTTTTCCAGGAACCATTCGAAGCGGCTGATATTCTTTGTGGGGGCAATAGCGATGTGCAGCCGGTAGTTACGCCCGTTTTCTTCTTTTCTTCTGTTCCTGATATACCCGGCTACCTGTTTCTTATTCTGAATTTCTATTACCGCTTCATAGAAAAAACCTTTGCCATCGGTAAGGGTTATTGCATCGCCGGGTTTAAGGCGCAGCACATTTGTGCAATGCATGGCCTCATCTTCCGGCAGCAGAAATGTATCGCCTGATATTTCAGGAGCATAGAATAACCACATAAATTACTGATCTTTGCGTCAAAGATAAAAAAAACAGGTTGTGAAACTCATAGGGTTGCTCTCCGATACGCATGGTTATATCGACGAACAGATCGTGCATCACCTGGAAAACTGCGATGAAATATGGCATGCCGGCGATATTGGCAGCATTGAGCTACTGGAACAACTGGAAAATTTCAAGCGCATCCGGGCGGTTTACGGCAATATCGACGATTACCGGATACGGGCTGTTCTGCCCGAAATACAGCGTTTCCGTTGCGAAGATACCGGAGTACTGATAAAACATATCGGAGGTTACCCGGGAAAGTACGACCGGTCGGTGTGGCATGAGATCAATGAAAATCCTCCGAAGCTTTTTATCTCGGGCCATTCCCATATTCTGAAGGTGATGCCCGACAAGAGACTTAACCTGCTTCATATTAATCCCGGCGCAGCCGGAAAAACAGGTCTCCATAAAGTACGTACGATGGTAAGGTTTGTAATCGACGGAGCGGAAATAAAGGACCTGGAGGTTGTAGAACTGGAGAAGAGGTAGAGAATGAGGAATTCGCTGCCTGGTGCCGGGTGCCGGGTGCCGGGTAGTCAATGTCCAATGTCCAATGTCCAATGATCAGGTTCGAATGTACCTATGGGTAATGACTTATTGCAACCTGCAAATTGAATTGAACGGATTTCGAAAGGCTAAACTGCCGGTTCCTGAATTCTGACTCTTGACTCCTTAACGAATGAATAATGAAGAATGAAGAATGAAAAATGAATACTGACTCCTGAATACTTAATATACGTGGTCTGAGGTGCAAGATCTGTGATCCATGATTTGCAATCCTTCCTTATCCACACTCTATTTTTAATTATTAATTATTAATTAGCGAGTCGTGATTGGTGACGTGTGACATATGATAAGT
>CAYUAV010000215.1:0-6503 GCA_964442665.1 uncultured Bacteroidales bacterium | reverse complement strand
AATACCTCGAACATTACAATTCTATTCTGGAAGGTGTCGGTTCAACATTACGTTTCAGACCCTCGATAAGCATTATTGCTCAGACTCCTGCAAACGGTAATTCCATATCGCTGGAACTTGTTTTTCTTATTGTTAAGGATAAGACGACACAGGTATATTATAAAGAACAAGAGGGAATCGCTTATACATTGGTTATATCGAATGGTATTAGAGAGATTTATGCCGGAGGAATATCATCTCAAAATTATTCTGACGATTTTTATTTGCAGGTCGATGATTCCTATCGGCTGATGAAATCAATTCTCACAAATGAGGGGTTTTCTTTTGCCGATATTATCAGACAGTGGAACTACGTAGAGGATATACTAAGTATTGGTGAATATGCCAGGGAAAATATTCAGCATTATCAGATTTTGAATGACGTGCGATCGAAATATTATTCCGAATCAGAATTTAGGAACGGATATCCTGCTGCCACAGGAATTGGTGCAGACGCTGGCGGTCTGATCCTCGAATTATATGCCGTACATACTTCCCAACCTATAGAAGTTATTCCTATTAAAAACCCAAAACAGATTGATGCCTATTATTATTCCAACAATGTATTATCTGGCAATGGAGTTGAAAAACATAATAAAAATGCGAAACCCAAATTTGAACGTGCCAAGTACAGCAACATAAACGGTATACACAGTATTTTTATTTCCGGTACTGCATCGATTCAAAGTGAAAAAACATTAGGGACAGGCAATATACGAATGCAGGCAGAAATAACCCTCGAAAATATTTCAAACCTAACTTCCGGTCCAAACCTGATAAAGATGGGTGTTCGTGAGGCACACAAACGTTTGAAATATACTTTTATCCGTGTGTATATTAAAAACAGAAATGATCTTTCAGTGATCAAAGAAATATGCGAATCGCATTTCGGAAATATTCCCATTCATTACCTGAAAGCAGATATTTGCCGCGGCGATTTACTTTTAGAGATTGAAGGAGTTGCTGAGTTAATTTAGTTTAGAATTTATACATAAATGTTTTACTTGTGATTATCGCTCACATCTGAAAAATTTCACCTTACTATTTTGATGCATATTCAGAAGATGATGAAATTTTACAAACCGGTTATTATTACAATAGCAGCATGTTTGATTTTGTTTTTATCAGTCCTAATGATTTATCATGTCCGATACAGGGAGACAAACTTTATATATCCTTTCAATGGAGCATTGTTTCCCCCGGAATTTCCACCACCTGTTTTTCGCTGGAGTGATAAAACTTCGGAACCTGCATCATATAAAATTATGATTGTAGCGCGACAAGGCAGGTTTTCCATTATCGATACCGTGTTTTCCGGCGACAGCTATCAACCTTCGTCTGTTAATTGGGATAAGCTGAAGCAGGTATCCGGCCTTAGGAAAATTAAAGCAACAGTTACTCGTATTACAACAGACGCCACGCAGCCGGGAAAAGAACATGTAGCCAGAGGGTATATTAAGTTTTCAGGCGATTTGGTCGGAGCTCCGATATTATACCGCGAAATACCTCTGCCATTTGCATTTGCCGAGAAAGATCCCGACTCGATGAGCTATAAACTTGTTGATGTCAGCCATAAGGAACCGCCGCACACCGTAATGAAAAGATTTATGGTTTGCGGGAACTGTCATTCTTTCTCGGATAATGGCAGGGTTATAGGTCTGGATTTTGACGCAGCACATCGCGACAAAGGAGGCTATTTCATTACCGAAATTAATGACAAATGGTATTTGATACCAGCAATTACCTGTCGTGGAATAAAATGCAGGACTGGAAAACTTTCTGAATGTTCTCAAAATTATCACCAAATGGCCGTTATGTTGCCACAACAATAAAAGATCGGGTGATAGCCATAATTTCGGCTACGATGTTGATAAACTTACCTTCTCTCAAATATTTTTTCCGGTAAACGGAGTACTGGCCGTTTACGATCGTCAGGCAGGGAAATTAAAGGAACTGCCCGGAGCAAACCTGCCGGAGTATATACAATCCAACTCATTCTGGACTCCCGATGGTAAATATTTACTTTTTGTAAGGGCAAAGGCACTTCTTTACGAAGAAAATAAATGGGATATGCTGCTGAATGATGATAAAATTATCGAAGATTTTGTAAATCGTAGGCGCGATTTCAAATTCGATATCTGCAAAATTCCATTCAATAATGGTGAAGGTGGTGTTGCCGAACCTATAAAGGGGGCGTCGGATAACGGTATGAGCAATTACTTTCCGGCTGTTTCACCCGACGGAAAATGGCTTGTATTTTGTAAGGCCGATAACTATATGCTGCTTATGCCCGATAGCAGGTTATATATTGTACCACTGAAAGGTGGAAAAGCCCGGAAACTTGAATGCAACCTGCCCCTGATGAATTCGTGGCATGCCTGGTCGCCAAACAGCAAATGGATTGTATTTGTGTCCAAAGGCTTAAGCATATATACCGATATGTTTATAACGCATATTGATAATAAAGGCCATGCTTCCATCCCGGTTCTTCTTGAAAATGCCCGAAGGGAAAAGAGGATGGCTAACTACCCGGAATTCGTTAACCTGCCTGAGAATTACACCTTCAATATGGTATATGAGTATGTGGATATTGCACACATTAAACGCGCCCTGATAGCGGGCGATACACTGCTGGCCAAAGAGCTTTACAGACAATTTATTGCACAGGATCAATATTTCCTGGCCGATGAATACTTGTTTCTGGATCGATTTAATATGGAACAGAAAAATTACAGCGAGGCAAAACGGTTTTTGAAACTAGCCTATGAAAAAGACCCCAACGACGATGAGATTCGTATTTTATACGGTCTTTTAAATGGGGGAAGCGAATAAGTTTGTATACTAGTTCTGGAATATGATATCTAGGTTATGCTTACACAATATTTCGCAGAAGACATAAACCTGAAACAAAATTTTTTGAGTTGTAATTCAATTTCTTCACTCTTAAACTTCCGGAGTAAACAGCGACAAATTATAAATGCCTAACTGTTTTTCAATATTGGCGACTTTTTCAACCATTGTATCGAATCCGCCTATACCAAACAATTCATGCTCCTTGTCTTCAAAATCTTCACCTAAAGCGTAATATTCGTTTTTGGAGACAATTTTCTTCAATGCAGGAAACAATACTGTATCTTCTCTTGCTTCGTGCGGGCGATACATAGAATTAAAGTCGTTAAGCAACTTTATCAGTCGCAGGCTATTTTGAGTATCTTTATATGATTTTAACTTACCGAGTTGAATAATCTCGTCGGTTAGCATACGACCTGCATGGTGCTGCAAACGTAAGACTTTCACCAGGTCGGCTAATACATTAGCTTTCTCGAACCGGGGAAACAAATAGTTTTCTTCCAGTTTCTCATGATAATCTTCAATAAAAGTCCTGATTATCTGTGCTGAATTATTCAGGGCTTCAATTGGAAATTTTTCCTGGTCGATAAGTTTTTTCCTGCAATGATCGTAAATAAGCAGGATACGATTCAAAACGCCGTGCTCACGCATCAGATCTTCAGAAGGGGTTACTTCTTCTTCATCTTCATTCTTGCAGGCGTTCATTAATCCCATTCCTGTGATCCCTGTCAGGGCACTTAAAATAATACCTTTTTTAAGGAATTCCCGTCGCTTGCTATTGGAAACTCCAGTCTCAATCCGGTTATTTTTTTTATAAGTTTCCATAATTTGTGTTTATGAAGATTTGTAGATCACTGAATCAATTGACCAATTTCCGGCTCCGTAAATCAACAGGTAAATCAGTAACAGAGTCATGGCAAAATCAGTACGATATGCGTGAGCCATTGCCCAAAAACCTTTATCTGTCAGGATAGGCCATTTGGTGGTTACAAAGGCAGTAATCATTACGGTTAAAAGAGGAATTGCTGCGAGTCTGGTGAATAAACCAAGTAAAATGAGCGTGCTACAGATAACTTCGAATGTACCGGTTAAATATGCCCAGAAGGCTGGGTCAGAGAATCCGATGTTTTCAAAACGACCGGTACCAACCTGTTCCGGGAATAAATACTTTTGTATACCTTCCGATAGAAAAATCAGACCTACAATTAACCTGACTATCAAAGCCCTGTTATCGTGTAAGGATTTGAAAATAAATAACAAATCTCTCTTTTTCATTATCTCAGCTGAAAATCAGGTCCAAACAAATTAAAAGACTTTATCATTATTTTATGATAATGACCACATTTGTCAATATTAATATAACAAGAAAATACTACCAAATGTTTTAGTATGCCCCCTGCGCGATTAAAATAGTTTGCATTTTTAAGCATGAGTCACTTTTATTATGGATTTTCAAATGATGGTCCCTTGTTTTTTTAGAGAAATAAGGGCTTAAGAGTAAATTTTCACAAAACGGTTTTATTTGCTTCTAAAATTGAGACGATTTTAGGATGCATTTGGAAAATAATGGTTAGTTACCTGTAAACAAATTTATTACTATTTACCTTTCGATTGAACGATATAAAAACAGGAACAAGCATAAACCGGAAATTTAAGCAGCAACATGGTAATTGAATTTTGTCCTGCTAAGCTTTTCTTCATAAAACTGGCCGGTATCATAATGATCCTCATCATCCTCTTCATAATGCCAGTTCACAATAATTTCTTCAATCAGGCAGTTTTCTTCAAGCTTACGCAGCAGACTGAATAACTGCATGGATGAACTCGTATTCAGGTATTCCATATTGATATCAAAAACTACTTTGGGCGCTGCCAGTCTTTCCACCCATTCAAACAGAGGGTCAAAAAAGCGACTTGCATTATCAGGTAATGCTTTTCCTTCAATTTTTAAGTAACCGTCTGTATTAAAGTTGATTTTAGGTGACGATTTTGTCGCTTCAAGTTGCAGATTTCCCAATGTTTCCATGACCTACCCTCCAATTCAATTTGTTAGTTATGTATCCATTTACGCAAGGATTAGAATTCTGATACATTCTGTTGATGAACTGAAACTAAAAATTGACAAAAAGGGGAATATTAAAAGAGATAAACTAATGGGTAAGAAATGCCGATAAGGCTTTAGAGTTTATAATTTTGATCTTCTTGCCCCTGGCGTCTATTATACCCTTGTCATGAAGATCCCGTATAACGCGGGAAACTGAAGGCCGGGTAACTCCGAAAATTTCTGAAAGTTCGTTTTGAATATGTTTCAGGATGATCTCGTTTTGCCCATTCCCGTTCAATTCCTCGAGCAGATAATTAGCCAGTTTGGCATGGATATTTTGCATGGCAAGCATTCTGATCTTCCTTGAGAGGTGCTGTGCCCTGTTAGCCATAATATTTAACTCATTATGAAGAATCCTTTCGTAGTTCCTGAAAAGTTTTACCAGGTCGTAACGGGGAATTCCCAGTAAACGCGTATTCCCGACAGAAGTTATATTTACAGGAAGCCTGTTATTATTACCAAAAATAAAGGCTGTGGCTATTGTATCGGGAGCATTAAGTTCTTCAACCCGTAATATTATTCCTTCTGTAATACTATATAAGTTCTTGTATTCATCACCGCTTTGAGCAATAATATCGCCTTTGCCATAACTTTTTATCTGATGGCGAATATTTTGGTAATTTTTTAACCTGAAATAATGAACATACTTATATCAAACTCGCGTTAAATTAAGACACTGTCTAAATTTATTTTAATGAAAATTAAAACTTTCTGTATAATGCTGTGTAACAAAGATTTTGTGAATATAAATATTCCTGTAAAATTACCCCTCGGTCCTCTAAAGGGGATTAAGCCGTTCTTTAAAAATTATTTCTCCCCTTTAGGAGCTAAGGGGTTATACAAGGATTTTCACAAAAATTTTGTATGTATATGTATAAAAATTTAAACAATCTTTAAGTCTTAGATCTAGTATATTGGAAACATATTAAGCTTATTACTCTTGAAGAATCCAAAATAAATCATTTTTAAAATTAGTATTCGTTGCATCAAACATTTATACTTTTGTAAGTATATAAATTTGCCAAATCAACAATAATCATTATGAGTAAGATAATAATTAATAACTATAAGGAACTTGAAGCGTTTCTGGGAAAGGAAATCGGTGTTTCGGACTACCATACTATTACCCAGGAACAAATCAATAAATTTGCCGATGCAACCCTCGATTATCAATGGATTCATGTGGATCCGGAGAGAGCTGCCAAAGAATCACCTTATAAATCGACGATAGCTCATGGCTATCTTACCGTTTCTCTGCTGACCTATTTATGGCTTCAGATAGTTGATGTACATAATGTCAGGATGATGGTTAACTATGGGATAGAAAACCTGAAATTTAATCAGAGTGTTACGGTAAACAGCAGGGTCAGATTGCGTGCCAAACTGGAAGCCATAAAAGATCTTAACGGTATTACAAGAGCACATATGAAGGCCACACTTGAGATTGAGGGAAATACCAAACCAGCCTATGACGGGATCATCGTTTTTCTTTATCATTTTAATAGCTAGT
>CAYUAV010000214.1:0-6507 GCA_964442665.1 uncultured Bacteroidales bacterium | reverse complement strand
GGAAATCATTGATAATAAAGCCCTAACGAGATAAGCTTATTTCGAACTCACGTTAATTAATAAAGTAACAAACCATGAAACAGCAATAGTTGCAGGTTTAATTCGCAGATCGCCCATAATCCTTTTCGATGAGACCCAGTGTAGCAGCGGTACAATAGCAAATCCAAGCTGAAGACTTAAAATTACCTGGCTAAAGATCAGTAAAGCTCCGGCCTTGCTTTCGCCGGCAAATAAAATAGTTAAAAAAGCTGGAATAACCGCCATTAAACGTGTAATAAGTCTTCGTAACCAGGGAGTGATCCTGATATTCAGATAGCCTTCCATAATAATCTGACCGGTAAGTGTACCCGTCAGGGTTGAACTCTGTCCCGAAGCAATTAAAGCTACCGCAAAAAGTATTGGGGCCAATATTGTGCCCAGTAATGGAGCAAGCATTTTATGCGCATCAATAATATCCTCCACCTCATGATGCCCTGTTCTGTAAAATGTCGACGCTGCCAGAATTAAAATGGCTGCATTCACAAACAGTGCCAGATTCAAGGCAATGGTGGTATCGATAAAATTGAACCTTATGATTTTTCGTTTACTATCCGTACTTTTTTCAAATTTACGGGTCTGAACTAACGAGGAATGCAGATACAGGTTATGCGGCATTACGGTGGCACCAATGATCCCGATTGCAATGTAAAGTGCTGTATATCCGGGAAGGGAAGGGATCACACCTTTAATAAGTTCTGCCATATCAGGTTTGGAAAAGAAAAGTTCGATCACAAATGATATTCCTATAATACTGATCAATGCAATAATTATAGCCTCCATAGTACGTATACCCTTTTTCACCAGGTACATGATAATGAGCGTATCGAACAGCGACAGGGTAACTCCGATAAGCATATTGAGACCGAATAACAATCGGAGTCCGATGGCCATTCCCAGTATTTCGGCCAGATCGGTAGCCGCGATGGCAACTTCGGCCAAAATCCAGTAAATAAAATTTAGGGCTCTCGGATAGTAACTTTGGCTGAATTGTGCAATATCTTTACCGGTAACAATTCCAAGGCGAGCACTATGGCTTTGTACCAGGATAGCTGTAATATTCGATAGAATAATCACCCATATTAATGCATAACCGTATTTACTGCCTGCTGCAATGTCAGTAGCCCAGTTACCGGGATCCATATAGCCAACGCTTACCAGGTATGCCGGACCCAGAAAGCTGAGGACTCTTTTTCATCCCGTTCGTCTGTTGGTATTTACGGAATTAAAAAATGGATTTTCCATTATTGTTCTGATCTAACCGGAACTATCATATGCGAATATAAGAACTCTCTGCTGCCTTTTTAACAGGTAAATCAAAATTATTGTTTTCAAACGTTTATCCGGATGATAAAAAAGTATGGTACAACGAAGCTTAAAGATTAAAGTTAATTATGGCTCATCAACCGGGTTGCACACTCGGCATTCTTAGTATTTTTTGATGCGCAGATTGCAGGCATTAATTCACATTAATATTAAATAAGCAACACTTTTAGACATTTATTTCTGAAAATATTTTTTATTACGACAAATGTCGTATATATTTGTACGACAAATATCGTAGATAGAACAAATGAAAAAACAAAAGATAATACCAACAACTGCCGAGCTTGAAATCCTGAGTATACTATGGCAAGGCGAACCTCTCACTGTGAAAGAGATCCACCGGCAACTTATGGATAAAAAGGATATTGGCTATACAACAGCATTAAAAATAATGCAAAATATGACTTCAAAAGGATTGTTAAAAAGAGAGCTTAAAGGGAAAAGTCATCTATATTCTTCGATCTGCAAAAAGGAGGAAACACAGCGGACACTACTTGATCGTTTTGTCGATTCGGCTTTTGGTGGCTCGGCTTCCAGCCTGGTAATGCAACTATTGGGAAATACAAAGACCACAGAGAAGGAACTGAGGGAGATTAAAGAAATTATTCAACAGATGGAGCAAAAGAAATAGGTATGGAAATCCTGTATCGATTTTTTCCGGAAACACTGATTGAAGCCACAGGCTGGATGCTGTTTCATTCGCTTTGGCAGGGGGCAATGTTAACCATAATCCTTGTCGTAGTATTACATATCCTTAAAAAATATCCTGCACAGGTGAGGTACCTATTATCCTTTTTTACATTAGTAATTCTCATGGCCTGGTCCGGTATTACCTTTTACAGGGCTTATAACTATGCCCGTGAAAAACAGGAATTGAAGAAGACCCTGATCTCTGATCCGGCCCGGGTGATTGAAGCCATGCACGGGAAAATACAACAAACTGCAATTAATAAATCTACTTCTCCTTCCCAGGCACAAATCAGAGTAGTTCGCTTCAGGGGCTTCATGCAACGAAATTTTCCCATTGTTTTTATGTTATGGCTTACAGGTGTGTTTTTCTTTCTGTTTCGCATGGTGGGGGGCTTTCTTTACCTTCGGAATCTGCGTGGAAGGCAGACGCTGCCTCTTGAAGATCACTGGACCCGTAAAATTGAAAAAATTAAAAACAGGCTTGGTATCAGCCGAAGCATTAAAGCCTTACGATCGACAGTTGTAAAAGTGCCTATGGTACTGGGATACATAAAACCTATTCTCTTACTTCCCGCATCGTTCTTCACGGGTTTAAGCGGCCCAGAACTGGAAGCAGTTATAACCCATGAACTGGCACATATCATGCGTCACGATTATATCCTGAATATCATCCAATCGGTAATTGAGACGCTGTTTTTCTTCCATCCTGCTGTATGGATGATCAGTAAAACCATCAGAGATGAACGTGAGCATTGCTGTGATGATCTGGCTATTGAAATTACCGGCGACAGGGTAGCTTATGTTAAGGCTCTCGCCTCATCTCAGGAATTAGTAAAACATGAAGAATATCAGTATGCACTTACATTTTCGTCAGGTAAAAGCAGCCTGCTTAAACGTATAATACGAATCAAAAACCATAAAATCATGAAAAACAAGGTACCTGAAGGCTTTATAGCAGCCTCGCTTATTTTTATCAGTATTATCCTGGTTTCATTTACTGTTGATAACCGGAACCTGAAAAATGAATATTTCTATCCGTCACACCTTCGCAGAGCGGAAAAATCACCGACCTCCATATCTCAACCGCATAATATAGCCAGGCAGGAATATCAGATCGATATAGCAATTGATCATGACAGCCTTGACCTGGAAATGCAAGAAGTTATGGAAGGAATGGAAGTTATGCCTGAGGAGATGGAACAGCTGATGGAAATTGCCTGTACAAAAAATGAACAGGAACTTGCATTACTGATTCTGGAAAGTGTGAATCTGGCCATGAGCCAGATCGATATGGAAGTGATCAGACAAGAAATTGAGCAGGCAATGCATGAAGCAGATTCGGTTATGGCTGAGCTGGATGTAGAAAAAATTTCCAGGGATGCCATGGAAGAGGCCCGGATGGAAATGGAAAAAGAGAGAATTATAAATGCTGATGAGGCTGTCAGAATTGCGGCTGAAGCCCTTGAAGCTATCAATATTGATGAAATCGTCAGACTGGCTGTACAGGAAACAAGAGTAGCCTTGCAATCGATCGATCTCGAAGCCATTCAAAAACAAGCTATGGAAGAAGCAAGAGCTGCCATTGAGGAAATGGAACGAGCTGAAGAAATGCGAACCAGGGCCACGGAAGAGATGGAAAGGGCCGAAGAAATGCGAACCAAAACCACAGAAGAGACGGAAAGGGCAAGGGAAATGCGGGAGGAAGCGACAAGGGAAAATGCACAGGCACAGGAAGAAAAAAACAGGTTAATGGAAGAACAACTTGAGGAGTTGGAGAAGGAATAATAGAAAATATCATACATAAACCCCGGATCTTAAGATTGCGGGGTTTTTTATCATTGGCAGCGTAATATAGTAAATTGGAAGTTAGTTACAATAATACCATTCAGTTACATGAACTTTCAAAAACCTCAGATAAAACCCATGAAAAAATAATTTCCACATTTCTCCTGATATTACTCTCCTTGTTAGTTGAGAACTATTCCACCACGGAGAGGGACAGTGATTCACGGGGAATATTTTTCGCAAAAAAGATATACGCAGGTGGCGAAATACCCGGCTATAGCGAGTCAAAGCACTTACTGCCAAATCCCATACTGGGAAATAATCCGGAATGGATATTTGTATACTTGAAATGTTGGGAATTAACTTTTCAGCATTTTAAAAAGCCGGTTGAAGATTCTCCTTTTGTATCGAATATTATGGATGAAGCTTTCAACGGATAAGGAATTAAAACTAAAAGTTCATTGCAACAACAATATAAAACAGTTCGATCTGAATCCGGGAGAACATAACCTGAAGATGGATTAATATCCGTTCATGAATCAGACATGAGATATGTCCTACTTCTTATTCCTCACAACAGGTTTCAGGTCTGTCAGAATTTTAATAATTGTTTAAACTGGTCTTTCTCCCGGGATTAGAAAGTATATTTCTAAAATTCTAATATTGATCCCTTTAAGCAGCTTCTGTTTTAATCACCATATATCCGATTATTACAAATGGACTTAAGTGAAATCCATCTGGTAGTTTCGATATTAGTTGATCATTGATGCGCCAATTTTACGGATCAGGATTTTGGTGGCATAGAAATAAAAAATATATATATTATTCGATAACTAAAAAACATGATTCCCCTTAATTTATAGTCTATTTATTGTCAGAGAAAAATTGTAAATTTAGACTAAATGAAACGAGATCAGCCTTCAAGAAAGGCCTTAGAAGAAAGAATCCGGGAGTTACAAGCCGAAATTGCAAGATATAAAAACAACGAATCTCAGTATCGAAGCGAAATTTCGGCTTTAACGAGTATTGCAGATCCCGAAAGTACAGAACAGTCTGTAATCGATAAAAATACCAGGCAACTTCGCATTACACTTAATTCTATTGGTGACGCAGTTATTGCTACCGATACCAAAGGGAATATAATTCTTATGAATCCGGTAGCTGAAAAACTAACCGGTTGGAGTGAAAAGGAAGCACTTGGCAAACCACTCAAGACTGTATTCAGGATCATTCATGATGAATCCCATAAAGAGATTGAAAATACGGCAAATAAAATATTAAAAGCCGGAACGGTTGTTGGATTGGCTGATCATGCGCTGCTTGTTTCAAAAAAAGGTAATGAAATTCCCATAGGTGACAGCTGTGCCCCGATTGCCGATGATAAGGGCAAGATCAACGGTGTTGTCCTTGTTTTTCGCGATCAGACCGAAGATCGGCTGAATCGTCGTTTTATGGAGATTCGCCTTTCACTTATAGAGTTTGCCGGTAATCATACCCTCGAAGAGCTATTAACAAAAGCACTCGATGATATAGGAGCATTTGTCAATAGCCCAATTGGTTTTTATCACTTCGTGGAACCTGACCAAAAAACACTATCGCTTCAGCAATGGTCATCGCGCACACTCAAAGAATTCTGCAAGGCGGAGGGTAAAGGAATGCATTATAATATCGAGGAAGCCGGTGTGTGGGTAGACTGCGTCTACGAAAAAAAACCGGTAATTCATAACGATTATTCATCGTTACCTCACCGGAAGGGATTGCCTGAAGGTCATGCAGGCGTAATACGCGAGCTGGTTGTACCTGTGATGCGTGAAGGTAAGGTAGTTGCAATCCTGGGCGTGGGTAATAAACCTTCAGATTACACTGACAAGGATGCGGAAATAGTTACTTATCTTGCCGATATCACCTGGGAGATTGTAAGACAAAAGTCATCGGAGGAAGCGTTACGTGAGAGCGAAAATAAATTCAGAAATATTGTGAATTCTTCGCCGATGGGCATGCATATGTATCAGCTGGAATCAGATAATAGGCTCGTATTCATCGGCACTAATCAAGCTGCTGACCGAATTCTTGGTATCAACAACAACCAGTTCATTGGAATGACCATCGAGGAAGCATTCCCACCTCTTGCTTTAACCGAGTTGCCCGATCGATATCGCCGTGCTGCGAGACAAGGTGAATCATGGGTTTCGGAACAAATAAATTATAAAGATGAGAAAAAAGAAGGCACCTTTCAAGTCCATGCGTTCCAAACTGAACCGGATAAAATGGTTGCCATGTTCCTCGATGTTACTGAAAAGAAACGAAGCGAGCTGGTTTTGCGGGAAAGCGAAGCCCGTTTTCGTGAACTTGTTGAGTCGACAAGTGACTGGATATGGGAATTAAACAGGGAGGGCATTTACACATATGCCAGTCCAAATATTGAAAAGATACTGGGTTATAAAGCGGAGGATGTGGTTGGCAAAACTCCTTTCGATTTTATGCCACCCGAAGAAGCGAAGCGAATTAAAAAAATCTTCAGAGATATTATCGCAAAGATTGAACCTATAGTAACACTGGAAAATATTAACCGGCATAAAAACGGGAACCTGGTGGTTATGGAAACAAGTGGTGTTCCAATTCTTGATGAAAGAGGATCCGTTCAGGGTTATAGAGGTGTGGACCGTGATA
>CAYUAV010000213.1:2051-6508 GCA_964442665.1 uncultured Bacteroidales bacterium | reverse complement strand
AATGATCGAAGCGCCTTTTTGTGCGATTAAGACGATAGTTAATGGCCAAATCGAGCCGGTGATAGGGATAAACCCGTATGGTATTCCGATCGGAATATACAGGACCAATGGTTCCGGCATACTCAAAACGGCTGGTTGGCATGGTTCGCGGCGGTGCACTCGTAAAAATCCAGTTTCCCGACAGGTTTAGTCTCTCATTAATATCATATGCAACTACTATAGCAAAGTCGTGCGGTTTATCGTAAGAAGCCTGATAAGTTTTACCGTTGTTAATTTCCGGTATCTTTTTAAAAGTTCGTGAATAGGTATAGCTGATCCAGCCGGTAAACTCTCCCACCTGTTTCCGGATTAAAAATTCCGCTCCATACGACCAGGCCTTTCCGATTCGTAATTCCCCCTCATAAGCATCGTTGAGAAGTAATTGGGCATGATCGCGGAAATCGATGGAATTTTTATTCCATTTGTAGAATAATTCAACAGAAGTTTCAAACATATTATTTCTGAAATTTCTGAAATAGCCGGCGGCCACCTGGTCAGCACGCTGAGGTTTTATATTGGGCGAACTGGGAAACCAGAAATCAAGTGGCAGTGATGCAGTACTATTGCTTGCCAGATGTATGTATTGATACATTCGGTTGTAGCTGGTTTTGATGGAACTGACCGAATTAATTGTAAAACGTGCTGCTAAACGGGGTTCAAAACCTTTATCGAATGTGTTGAAAATTTTTCCGGCAGCATAATAAAGTGTATCGGTAACAACATAGTTTTGCGGATCGGAGCGATCGAAAACCAGAGATTGTCCGTAGCCGACATTCTGAAAAAGCGAGTATCGGAGTCCGTATTGAAGGGAAAACCAACGGGTTATTTCCTGTTCATTTGAGACATAGAAACCATATTCGTAAGACCGGGTATCGGGTATTTTATAATCGAAAGTGGTTGTATCATCCAAATGTCCGTATATTTTCCCCGGACTGAAATTATGTTTAATAAATTGAGCTCCAAATTTTACAGTATTTTCAGGATTTATATAGAATGTGAAATCAAATTGCTGGTTAAAATCGTGAATATAGGTTACCCAGTTAAAATTGGTCACTCCTTCGGTAAGTCCCATATCGTATAGGTATGTACTGTATATGGTCGAAGAATTCATAAAAAGACGATTATTAAAAACATGGTTCCAGCGTCCGGTAATTGTTGAGTTTCCATAATCCATCTGTATAAGGTCTGATAGTTTTAATACATCGCGGCCAAAATATCCCGAAACGAAAACCCTGTTCTTATCGTTTACCGACCAGTTGATTTTTGCATTCAGATCATAGAAGAATAACTGACTTTCCTTTGCCAGTGTATCTTTTGCAAAAGGAAGGAACAGGTCGGCATACGTCCGCCTTCCGGATACAATGAATGATGCTTTATTCCTGTATATCGGACCTTCAATAGTCAACCGGCTCGTTATAGTGCCAATGCCTCCAGCCCCGTGATATTCCTGCTTATTCCCTTCCTTCATGTGTATATCGAGTATCGAGGATAGTCTTCCACCGAATTCGGCAGGGATACCTCCTTTATAAAGCTTCAGATCCTTGATGGCATCGGCATTAAAAACCGAAAGGAAACCTACGGCATGCGAAGCATTGTAAACATGAGCGTTATCGAGTAAAATCAGGTTCTGGTCAACGCTTCCTCCGCGAACATGAAATCCTCCCGATGCCTCGCTTGCCGAAAGCACACCGGGTAAAAGTTGAATGGTTTTTAAAATATCGGTTTCCCCTAATAGTTGAGGAAGTTGCTGAATGGTTTTCATCTGCAGAGTATTCGTACTCATTTCCACTTCGCGGATATTAACATCCCTACCTTCGGCAACAACTTCAACAGATTCAATTTCTTCGGTTGACTCTGTAAGTGCTACATTAATTTGTTTATCCTCAACAAGATTTACATCAACAACCTGCGCATGGTACCCTAAATATGAATATTCAAGCTTGTATTTTCCTTCTGCAATTGTCATGGAATAAAACCCATATGTATTGGTTATAGTCCCTCTCGACTGTCCAACGATAATGATATTGGCTCCGATAAGTTCCTCTCCTAATTCATCAGTAACATATCCGCTAACAGTATATTTTTTTTGAGCCTGTGTGGTATAAGAAAGCAATGAAAGGACAAATAACGCCCAAATGAATTTTTTCATGGTTCTGGTTTATGGCCTAAAACAATTTTATAAAACAAATGAGCTTCTGCTGAAAATATTCATAAAACAGAAGCTCGATAAAATTAAAATCTTTTCTTTTTATTTACATGGCAATTCACGCAATTTCCTGTTAAAATTTTCCGAATTTAATTCTCATCCCTACCGAATAATTGTTAAGTGCGTCAGGTGATGCGTACAACTCATTCATTTCGATATTCGTAGTATACCGGTAAGAAAAATACCCGGATAAACGGAAAAAACGTGTGAAGTTAAATTCCAGTTCTGCAGCAGGTTCCACTATCATGAACACGGATGTTTGTTCAACATTGCTTTGATAGTCGTAGTTCGCAGGATCTCCGACAAGTGATGTCGCAGCAATAGCACCAAGTCCTACTAGTACCGGGAAAGAAAGATGAACCTGAGATCTGGGGAAGAGGATAAATTCGCCAAAGAGTCCTCCGTAACCTCCTGCCAGACTAATATCTGTATTATCGGCCAATACATATTCCGAAGTGTTTACAAAGCCACTACCACCAATTCCCAGAGCAAAACAATGTCCCATGATCACGCCTCCCCTGGCATCAAAAGTAACTCCGGGCCTGTCTTCAATAATGGTATAGCCCACTCCGATACCTCCATATCCTCCAATTGTTTTACCCCCGAAAATAGTTTTAAATTCACCGGGTTCACGATATCTTAAATCTTCATCCTGTGCAAAAACCGAAAATGCGATTGCCAGGAAAACTGTTAAAACAAATAATTTTTTCATGGTTATAGTTTTTCAAAAACGATACTTAATTGCTATTACTAGGTTTATTGGTTTTAAAAGAAAATACCGGTCAAGTGAAAATTCAAAATAAGGCTGCATAGCCCCCGATATAAGGATCGGAAATTCGGAAGCTGAGTATTCAATACCCACAATACCGTCGATACCGAATTGTGGCGTCCACATCCAGTCATGATGATAGGTTCTTTTAAATAATGTGTACTTTTTGGTGTATGTTACACCGGCATGAATTCCATAGCCATATATAAATTTCAGATTATCGGACCGCACCGCAGCCACCGGACGGAAATATTCACGAAGCCCAATGAGGCGAAACCCATTTTTTGAAATACCTGCAAAGCCCTCAATGGCCATTTCCTCTTTAAAAAACTGCCTGTAGTTAATAAAAACTCCTTCACCTGCCCGTAAACCGGCATCGCGGGTATAATATTGTGCCGGGACTTCAGTCACAACGAAAAGAAACACTAAAATACTGAACTTATGTTTCATGTATGGCTAAGAAATTAATTTCTCTCAATTAAATCGCCCGATCCGTTGTCTTCAAGCTGAATATTACTTGCATCAATAGGACCGGAATACAATACATCACCAGATCCGTTTATTTCCACATCAAGAAGTTCATATACATAACAATACACATCTCCCGATCCGGAACTCGTAACATAACATAGTTCTACCTGCAAATCGTCTGCCAAAATATCTCCCGAACCTGCAAGATGATAATTTCCCTGATGCGCTTTGCCGTATGCTGCAATATCACCCGAGCCGTAAAGATCGATATTGAGGGTTGTAGTCAGAAATATATTGTTAATGTTAATATCCCCCGATCCCGAGTTTTTCACCTCAAGATTATTGCCATCGACATCGTTAACATCCATATCGCCAGACCCTGTAAGTTCAACAAAATCAATTACAGGCATATGAATTTCAACCCGCACATAACTATGCGGATCGATACAATGCCCGTAATTTGTTTCGATGATCAGGGTTCCCGATCTTACGGAAGTTTCGATAAACGGCAGCAAATTCTCATCGGCAATAACTTCGACACTATACGCACTATCAGCCATTATCTCAACATCAAAACTGGTTGAATTCTCTACGCCGGTGAATTCAGCCACCAAACGTTGTTCCGATTTGAGAATTCCGTTTCCCTGCAGACAGTCAAAAATATCGCATGAATGTAACAGTATGATTACTGTCGCTATAAGAATCAGGCCAAAACCATATTTCGTTCTCATGATCATTTATATTTTATTTTTCTGTTCTAATGACAATTCTGCTAGTATTTGGTTGCATAATCACACTTGTTTACCTGTGAATTATATTGATATTGCATTTCTTCGGAGCCGTAATTTTAACTTTATGTGAGGTCTCCGTTGCGGTAGTTCCAATACGCCCGTAAGTTAGCATTAATTTCTGATCTTCGTCCAGCACCTTTGTCTCTATACGGGCCAAACTTGCAGGCAAATTTATATATAC
>CAYUAV010000213.1:0-2041 GCA_964442665.1 uncultured Bacteroidales bacterium | reverse complement strand
CATTATGATGTGTGATATCAAGATTATAAGAAGTAGACCTGTAAAAATACAGGTTAACATCGGTATATTCCGACTCGATATTAATGAATGAAAATGCATCGGCTACCTGCCTGACATCGAGATTCCCATATTTCAGGTTACAACGCAGTTCTTTACGTATATTTCCGATAGTGAAAGAAGAGAAATAGCCGGCTGCCGAAATGTAATCGGCCGCATCGATCTCGAATTTATCGCGTTTCGAATCAATATCCAGATTAACTGCCCTGTTTACCGTAATTCGCGACGATTTGGTCTCGAGATATACTTTACCGGCTTCCTTTATCTGCATATCGGAGTAGGATACTAAAACTTTCCCGTCTGTAATACTGTTAATGGTTCCATTTCCGGAACCTAAAAAAATGGAAGGTGATCCTGATAAACGGTTAGCTTTCAGATCGCCATTTGAAAGGACAATTTCCAGATTCCCGTCAAAATCGTCCATATATATATCACCGAACTTATTCTCTACTTTAAGGCTTACTTTTTTGGGAACATATACCATATAATTAATTGTAACCTGATTAGAGGGAATAAAGGCATCCACAAAATCAGATATGATACTGGTAGGATTCGATAAAACTGTTTTAGCCACGACATAATATTTCGTGGCTGTAAATTCAAAATTAATGTTACTACGCAGCTTCTCCATTTTCTGGTAGCTGTTGGTACTAATGCGGAGATCGACTTCAAAGCGCACGCTATCCTTGTCCCAGGTAACGACATGGATTTTACCATATTTGTTCGATACCTCGACAGTAGTTTTTTCGGTCACTTTGAAGTTACGTACTTTCCTGTCGGAGTATACCTGCCCCGATACCCCTCCGGGATACAAGAAAAGTACGAGCCAAAGACAAAGAACAGTTCTGTAAATCATATGTGTTCGGTATTGTTTGTTTTTTCTTCCTTGTTTTGTGATTCGAGGAATTCCAGCATATCTTGAAGAATGGAGATGCGCAACCGGTAATTTTGTATCATAGCTTCAATTACCTCGTGATTGGCAATGTTATCCTTCAAATCATTTTTCAAGCCTTTGTAAATGCTATCCAGCTCGGATAAATCTGTCTCAAGTTCATCTTCCAAAGATGGATATTCTGATAACAAAGGTTTGACTTCTTCAAGTTTTGAATTGATTATTCCTGAATAATACATTTCAGCTTCCTTCAGCTCGGGAATATTAATTTCCACGTCGGCTGTATTCTTCCTGGTACCATGGCCTTTATTCATCCACAACCGTTGCGCAACAAGCGTTGTTCCAATAAGGAATACAACAACTGCTGCACGCGAAAGATAGTAACTCCAGCCTATCCTCCTCTTGGGAACTATGGATTTTTCTATCCCCTCCCAAAGTCCGGGATCCGGTTCATGCAGATCAAATTCTGCACTATGGCTCTTTACAAACTCTTCTAATCTGTCTTTCATGACCTGGTATTTATTAGAATTTCTTTAATTTTCTGTTTAGCACGGGAAAATTGCGATTTAGAAGTTGATTCGGTAATCCCTAAAATCTGCGCAATTTCACTGTGATCGTAACCCTCAATAAGATAGAGGGAAAAAATGACCCGGTAGCCCTCCGGAAGTACCTCCATAGCATTATATATATGCTTTACATCGAGGTGGTCCGGTTCAGTATCCGATTCATTTTCATAATGGGTTTCAGGTATGTTTTCGGTGTACACCAGCTGAGCCCTTCTTTTTTTCAGGTGATTAATACACTTGTTCACCACAATACGTTTCAGCCATGCTCCAAATGCTGATTCGTAACGAAAAGTATCCAGCTTAATAAAGGCTTCTGTAAAAGAATCCTGTAATAAATCTTCTGCCTCAGTCTGGTTATTCATCATACGGTAACATACGTTATACATGGCTTTTGAATAAAGCTTGTAAAGTTGATATTGAGCTTTCTGATTACCTGCTTTACTCAATTCAATAATGTCGCGATGTATGTTTTGGTATGCTACCTCCAAAGTTGTAACTGGTTTTCGTATCTAATGACAACGATTCA
>CAYUAV010000212.1:0-6515 GCA_964442665.1 uncultured Bacteroidales bacterium | reverse complement strand
ACACTTTATCAACGTTTTTTGGGCATGCCGGTAACACATGGTTGTATCCGTCTTAACGACATGGATCTGGAAATTGTATACAGGGCATTATCAGTCGGTTCAAAAGTATATATCTACTAATTCTATGAGGACTATCATCACACGTGTCATCCGAAAGTTAAAATTAGGTAGAGGTTGGTTACACCCGAAACAAATTCTTATAATTGCCGGAATACCGCTTCTCATTATTTACCTGATTTTTGCCATTACCATACCAGGGCGGGAATATCGAAGGATCAGCAATAGCGTGTACTCCGATTCCCTGTATATGGAATCATTTTCTAAGTATACTTCTTTACCTGAATCGATCATAAAAGAAAAGGCATTGAAGGAGGCCTGGATAACCTCATCGGGTAACAATTCTATCGGATTATTGGTAAATCTTAAAGATAGTACGGCTGTTCTTATGGTGAAAGGCGTACCTGTTCATACGTCAGCTATTACGCATTATCGAATAGATGGGATTATTCAAATGTTTGAATTACAGGTATATTACAAACTTTTTTCACGGCCTCAGGCCGTTATTAATGAGCATAGCACGATTGTAAAAGAATCCATTATTATTAAAGATGCACCAAAGGATACCATTGAAGCTTTACAGTCGGTCTATATGCCTGATACTTTGGTGAAAGAACCGGCTTTTATTGCACTTACAACCAGTGAGAATATAAAACTGGTGATGGAGCAGGATACACGAGTCAGTTTTATAGAGAGGAAGGAATGTTGTTTATTTTATGGAAGGGAATTACTCTCTTCCTTTTTTAGCAATGTAAAACAGGTTTTATCAATTGGTCAGGTGAATTATTTTCCGGAAATTTATGTTGCACTGGATAGTGATGATGTAAGAACTATCTACCGTGCCTTACCTGCCAAGACATTAATCATTTTTTATTTCTGAAATAACCTTTTCTCTTAATTCAAAATACATAAGTATGAAAACAATCCGAATAAAATCAGCAACACCACGAAGCTCCGGCAGCTGGCCTGTTTTTTTAATAGCTATCGGGCTGATTGTGGTTATGATCATTCTGAAACTTTTGCTTGATCTGGTTACCAAAGGGCAATAAATTTAGGAACGATCAGTTATACCAAGCCGGGTATAATGTAGATATAGTTACCTGTAGGATACAGGTAAGGCAGCAACTTTACTTTTTTCTCATAAACCGGATTATAAGATATATATTGTCTCCGGCCTGAAAACAGGATATTTAGGGTATGAGGTTCGTCTCTGCCAAATAGAGTTTTGTCTTCCGAGATATCCGGCATTACCATACGACGCAGCTTTTTATATTTTCTATTTTTAAAAAAATTCACAAAGTACTCTGTTGTTGACACAGAATTGGAGAAGAATAATATTATTATATCCTTTTTCACCAGGAATTTTTCTATACTTCCAATGCATCCGCCGAAAGCAGGTTCAGCTTCCGTATTTTTCTGTGCAAAAATGCGAACATATTTGAAATTTTGTATAGGATCATTTAACTGACAGACATATAATGTCAGGGTAGTTCTGATCAGATGATCGAAAATATTACCAAACAACTTCTTCATCCCAACTGTTTTTTCCCCCCAACCAAATATAATATCGGTAACCGACAATTCTTTTGCAGTGCGAAGAATGCCATTTGTTACATTGAGATCGATACGGGTAATAATCCGGATTTTTTCTGAGAGTAAATTGTACGAAGCAAGATTCATTTCCAGGCATTCCCTGATATGCTCCAGGTTATTGCCTGCTTCCGTATCGTCTTTCACAACGCTTATTGCATATACAGGTTCTTCGGCATCGTTGCCATTCATTCTGACGGCGAAATTTATCAAATCACTCATAGTCGACGGGTTTGCTATTGGCACAAGGATCCTCCGTTTGAGTCGATGCTCTGTGGCCTGAAATGTCAGTCTCTCCTGGGCTAGTCTTTTTCCTGCCTGCTCCGTAACCAGCGATGCAAGGAGAGTGGTTACTAATATTATTACAATAACTGCATTGAAAATAATATTATCGATAAGATTTTTCTCGTACCCAATAAGGATCACTGCAATAGTAGCAGCCGCATGTGAACTTGTGAGTCCGAACAGTACATTGCGCTGAGCCTTTGAAAAACCCGAAATTTTCTGCGTTACAAAAGCTGCTATCCATTTGCCTGCAAGGGCAGAAATAACCAATAGAATGGCTACATACCAAATGCGAAATCCCTGAAATAGAATTCTCAAATCGATAAGCATACCTATGCTTATTAGAAAAATCGGTATAAAAAGAATATTGCCAGTAAAATCGACATAATGCAAAAGCATCGAATTTTTTGGGATTACTTTATTCAGGGCAAGTCCGGCAATAAAGGCTCCTATTATAGGTTCTATGCCGATTATTTTTGCGAGACTCGCCGATATGAATACTAAACTAAGCAGGAAAATGAAATGAACGGGTCGGTCACGTTTTATATTTTTGAAAAACCAAGAAGCAAGAGGTGGAAAACTGAGGAATATCACAATAAGATATATTATAAAGAGTCCAATGAGTCTAATTATTTCCCATGACAATTTATGGTTAGTTGAGATTCCTGTAATAACTGATAGAACAAGTAAAACAAGAGTATCGGTAATTATGGTACCGCCGACAGCTGCCATAACCGAGTTGTCTTTAATAATTCCCAATTTTCTGGCGATGGGATAAGCAACAAGGGTATGTGTGGAAAACATAATGGAAACCAACATAGTGGCAACTGAATTCAGATGCAACAGATAACGACAAATAAAATATCCTGTGAGGGAAGGGAATATGAACGTAAGTAATCCGAAAATTATACTGTTATTCCGATTTTTATCAAAGTCTTTACGGTTAAGTTCAAGTCCGGCTGCGAACATAATATAAAGCAATCCGACAGTGCCCAGCAGTATTATACTCGAGTCGCGTTCGATCAGGTTGAAACCGAATGGTCCGATAATGATACCTGTAACAAGGTAAGCGGCAATATCAGGCATTTTGATGATTTTAAACACAATCGGGGAAAGAAGAATAGTTAGAATAAGCACGGTGAATACTAAGACAGGCTCATGCAGAGGCAGGCTCAATATACCGGTTTTTACAATACCTGTCATTTTGTTTTCAGAATTTTCAGTTTATCCGGTTCAAATCGGATCCGGTCATGTATTTGCTATATTATGACAATAATTCACAGGAAAGTGACATCATGAAGAAAATTCTTCGGAACCAGCCAATTAATTATCATGGAATTAATCGTACTTGCTATCGGATATTATTGTTGAATATATTTATTCAATGAAATGAATAATTGTTGTATCTTTCACTAAAGAACTTGATTTATTTAACAAATTGCAGCATTAATCTGCAACAGCATATACGATGAATCAAAATTGATTTCGGGCATAAATAGTAGAATTACCTAATCAAAAAAACAAACTTTTTAAACATGAAAAAAAACAGGAAATTATTAGGATTGGCAATATTGGTTATTGCCTTG
The DNA here is from genome assembly GCA_964442665.1 of uncultured Bacteroidales bacterium. Taxonomy (GTDB): domain Bacteria; phylum Bacteroidota; class Bacteroidia; order Bacteroidales; family UBA10428; genus UBA10428. Next base: position 2,997 of record CAYUAV010000212.1, on the reverse strand, counting down.
ATCATTAGCTGTGGAAAGTTGCCGCAGACACAAATTGATACCGCGAAAGCTGCACTCGATTCGCTGATAGCTCATGGTGCTGATAAAATTCTTCCTGAGGATTTCAGTGTTTTGCAGGATAACTTGGATGATGCGCTGAAGATGGTTGAAGCACAGAATTCAAAAATGTTTAAAAGCTTCGGGGATGCTAAAGAAAAGCTAGCAGGTGTAATCGACGATGCTGAGGACCTGGCAAAAAAGAATGATGAAAGAAAGGCTGCATTGTTAGAAGAAATTGAAGATCTGATAAAAGAGATCGGAACCATAAATAATGACAGTAAAAATATGATCCCTAAAACCGGGAATGTGACCTCGCAGCAGCTTGTACTTCGTAAAGAGGCATATGCAGTTGATTCCTCGCTTGATGAAATTAGAACCATGGTTGAAGAAAACGATTTGGTGGTTGCATTGGAAAAATTGGAAGAACTGCAGAAAGAGGCTGAAAGAATTAATTCCGAATTAAAGGTTGTTAAAACAACCACTAAACCTGTTAAAAAGCCAAAAACAACATCAACTACAAGCGGCACATTAAAGCCAACGAAAAAATAACTATTTTGTCTGATCAAAACAGAACGATTCGCTCCGGTTATCAATTCTGACTTTCGGACCGGAAAGACTACTTACCCCGGCTGGGTGGGCTCAAATCAGGTAATATTCGAACTCATATTTCGGTATTGCGAACGAGTCAATCCGGTCGGGGTTTTATTTGTATTACATCTATAGATTGTTGATATAAACGGGGTGTATTCTTTTTTAAACTTTTGCGAATTATTGCAACAATTGATTTACAGATAACTAATTCGAATTGCCAATAAAATTAATTGCTCCGGAACTAAAAAATCACTGTTACCAACAATAATCAGGGATCCTGAAATTGACGAAACTTGTCTCAATTAACCAGGGGAATCGTAAAAAAGAATGCAGTTTCAGTACCGGGTTTGCTCTTAATCCATATTTTTCCTTTATGATATCTGACAAAATCTTTACATAGTACAAGCCCCAATCCTGTACCCTTTTCTCCTTCTGTTCCAATGGTTGTTCGACTTTTATTAAACTCAAATAAATTTTCTGCATCTTCCGGTTTAATCCCGACACCCTGATCTTTCACCTCGAATACAGCAAAATTCTTTGAATATTTTTTGACCGTAAGTCTAATTTTATCTCCTTTGTTACTGAATTTAATTGCATTAGTAATCAGATTCCGGAGAATAGCGGTTAGCATATTCATATCCGCATTAACAGTTAATCCCGGATCACTTACTTCACTTATCAGATTGATTTCTTTTTTATGGGCAGCACTGTTTAGTTCAGTAACCATTTTTTGCAATATCTCTGCAGCTTTGTACGGGCCTGGATTGTAATTCAAATTACCACTCTGGCTTCGCGACCAGTATAAAAGGTTTTCAAGCAAAGTATAGGCATTCTCACTGGTCTCCCGCAATAATGAAATAATATACAGAATTTTATCCGAATTCCATTTGGCAAAATTAGCCAGCAAAAGTTCGCTGTATCCTAAAATAACGTTGAATGGGTTTTTCAGGTCATGGGCAACAAGCGAGAATAGTTTATCTTTTGTAGCATTCGATAGCGCAAGCTCGTCGTGTTGAGAAGCCAGTTCTTCACTTTGCTCTTCGATAAATTGCTGATGCTCTTCAAGCAAAGCATTCGATTCCTTCAAATCACTGGCAATTTGTTCGAGCTGAAGATTTTTATCCGATATTTCTTTGGTTCTTTCAACAACGATTTTTTCCAGCAATTGCTTCTGTCTGACTTCATTTGCCAGGCGCCATTGAAATACGAGATAGACAAGCGATAGAAAAATCACAATCAACACAATATAAAAAGTCGAAGTTTTATAAAAGGGAGGGTGAACTTCGATGGCTACTTTTAATGGCTTTTCAGTCCAGTATCCGTCGCTGTTTGTTGCCTTAACAAGAAATGTATAATCTCCACCATTGAGATTGGTATACTTTGCCTGACGATTTGTTGCATCCGTATAGATCCAATCCTTATCATATCCCCTGAGCATATATGCATATTGTATTTTATGCGGCGCAGCAAAATGAAGGGCAGCAAAATTCAGAATTATATCTTTCTCTGTCGGCTAAAGATCAATTTGTTGTATTTCATCGATAGGTATTTGTTTCTCCTTTCGTTTTCGGCCCACAGTGTAAAATTTAACGGGCTCATTGTTGATACTTAAATTAGTTAGTACTATCTGGCTTTTACTGGTGTCATCTTTAATAGCATCGGGCTTGAAAATTGTAAATCCGTAATTGGTACCCAGATATATACTACCATCGGCTAATTTGCTATCCGACTTGTCGTCGAAATGATTGTTAATGAGTCCATCGCGTTGGTCATAGTTTCTAAAACTTTTGTCGGCAGTATTAAACCGGGTTAAACCTCCTTCACTTGTTATCCAGATGTTATCATGCGAATCGGCTATTACGCTATAAATAAAGCTATGACTTAAACCATCGCGAACGGTATATTTTTTTTGTTCCAGGCTTACAGGATTGTACATAATTAAGCCTCTTCCGATAGTACCTGCTCATATATTTCCTTTTGAATCGATATCGAGAGTTTTTATGGTTCCCGGATAAAAAATACGCGTAAAATCGTCAGTTTCGTAATTATATTTATCCAGACCTCCAACGCCTCCGATCCAAAGCGAAGAATCGGGCGCCTGATAGACAATCCATTGCTGATTGCCTGAAATGCTCCTGGGATTGTTATAATCGATCTGGTAAAGAGTATAGTTAAGAGACGATTTTTTTGTATTACGCCATTCTGATTCGGTGATCTTGAGTAATCCTTTGGTAAATAATGCGATCCAAAGGTTATTTTCATGATCGAATTCTATGGAGTAAATGGAATGGTCTTTAAGCGATGCGTCAAAATTATAGGTCCTGATTTTATTAAAATGGGTATCGTACCGATGAAGATTACGCATGG
>CAYUAV010000211.1:0-6527 GCA_964442665.1 uncultured Bacteroidales bacterium | reverse complement strand
AGGATCTTACACTGGATGGCACAAACCTAAGCATTACACAAGGTAGTACAGTGAATTTGAGCTCACTTCCTGATAATGTGGATGATGCCGACGCCGATCCGGAAAATGAGATCCAGGATTTGCAGTTGGCAGGTAACATACTCACCATAACCAGGAATGGGACTCCCAGCCAGATCGATTTGAGTGTGTATTTCGACAATACAGACGATCAAACCCTGAGTATTACTGATCATGAACTTAGCATCGAAAACGGAAATACTATAACATTACCCGATCAGGTGGATGATGCCGATGCCGATCCGGGAAACGAGCTGCAGGACCTGGAACTGGCCGGTGATGAACTTACTTTAAGCCAGGATGCTACTTCGGTAGATCTTTCCAAATACTTTGACAACACCGACAACCAGCAACTGAGCATTACCGAACATGAGCTGAGCATTGAAGGAGGAAATACCATTAACCTGCCAGACCAGGTGGATGATGCGGATGCCGATCCGCAAAATGAGTTGCAGGATATAAGTCTTTCCGGGACCAGCCTTAGCATTTCCGGTGGCGGTTCCGTTGACCTGAGTATACTGCAGGATGGCTACGAACCCGATACAGATGACCAGACGTTAACCGTTAACGGACATGAGTTATCCATCTCGGAAGGGAACACGGTTTCCCTCCCCGACGAGGTGAACGATGCGGATAACAATCCGGCTAATGAAATTCAGGTGTTAAGCCTTGAAAATAATGTGCTTACCTTATCGACCAATGGGAAACCAATTCAAATCGATTTAACACCCTACCTCGACAATACGGATGCCCAGCAATTAAGTATTGACGGCTATATACTAAGCCTGTCTAATGGAGGTACAGTTCAGCTTCCATCAGGTTCATCCGTTAGTGGTCAATATTATTACCTCGATAAAGATGATGATGGCTTCGGAAATCGCTATGTGCCTGTGTATGTACCAACAGGAGTAAGTCCACCCCCTGACTTTCTTCTGGATATGACCGATTGCAATGATGAGAATGCTGAAATTAATCCTTCTGCCATTGAGATTGAAGGAGACGGTATTGATAATAATTGTGATGGAGAGGTTGATGAATCTATATCTAATCCTGAAATTGACGACGACGGAGATGGTTATAGCGAGAATCAAGGAGATTGTAATGATAATAATGAATCTATTTATCCTGGAGCTAATGAGATATGTGAAGATGGAATTGACCAGGATTGTGATGGAGGTGATTTATCATGTTGCTTTAATTTATACCCCAATAATGTTACTATGCTTATTGGTGAGACGAAAACTGTCTTGGTATATCTACCTAGTCCCGCAGGTTCTTCGGGAGTATATATAGATATTGGCGTTGAAGCAGTTCCAGAAACAGGCACTGAGCCTGCCGATATTGCGATAAATTCAATATCAGATATATCACCATATTCTACAACTGGTAATTTTACTTTTACCGTTGGGGGATTTGGTGGGGAATATTTAATAATTATACAATTATATTTTCCCGAAGGATATACCTGTGAACAACTTTTACCAGTGACAGTTGTAAACTAACAATATATATCTATAAAGACCAAAAAATATGAGCAAAGGCAGTGTCCTCTTTGAAGCAAATAAAATTAAAAATCGTATACCCCAGCTGGTGCGCGTCTCCGGACGCGTACCTGTTATTCAAACAAATGTTAGTCTATATTTATGAAAAAAACAACTGGCAAGGATTTCATGATCCGTACCTATTTTCAATGCATTTTCAAATACAAACTGGATTATAAACTTTCTGTTTCATAGGTTAGGGTTATTTCCTTTAACTGGCACGAGTCTCCCTTGTTCATCAAAGCTTAAACGAAGGTGAATGACGCGTGCCGGTTTATTAAAAACAAAAACCTATTAATACACGCGTTCCCGGTTCAGTTATCTGGTAAAAAAGTTAACGTTTTTTCGCGTGTTTTAAAATATGATCAGGCACCTTTAGTTACTTTAATCTTCCAATTTCAAGTCAGAATGATCCGGACTTCCGATTGGTCAGCTAAATTAAATTCAGTGTATCTTCTCAATATTATAAATAATCCCTTCCAGCTTATTGCTCAGGTTGATATTGTCAATGACCACATCGTCGGGAACTTTAAGGATGACCGGGGCAAAATTCAGAATTCCTTTAATCCCCGAGGCAATAAGAATATTACATACTTCCTGGGCAGTCTGAAAGGGTACGGCAACAATAGCGGTACTCACCTTTTCGATCCGGATTACTTCCTGCAGTTTGTCAAGCGGATAAACGGGCATACCGTAACTTTTATTCTGCTTGGCCGGATCGATATCAAAACCTGCAATAATGTGCAGATTATTCTTAATAAACCGCTCATTGTATTGCGATAACGCCTTACCAATATTTCCCATCCCAATAATAATAATGTTTTTCCGGGCATCACCAAATATCTGGTTCAATGCTTCCAGTAACTGATCAATGTTATATCCGCCGCGCTTATTCCCTTTGATACCATATACGGAAAAATCCTTTCGCACCTGTACGGCACTGACACCTGCCACCTCACCCAGATTATGGGAAAATACCGTACTCACGCCTAATTCTTTGAAACGTAATAAGCATAACTTGTACTCTAACAGTCGTTTAATATCGCTACGTACCAGAGCCATTATTGTTCCATTTTAGTACATAAAATGTTAAACAAAAAAATAATGCTTTAATCAAAGGTCCTGTAATAAAGGCAAGTTAAGTTAAATATTCCTAAAATGTTACTCATTTATTGTGTTTTTTTTCACAAAAAATAGAATATATACGTAAAAAAACGTATATTTATCGTATCTATACAATTTGGTACATAATATTTATTTACCAAACATGTCAAAATATGAGAAAATCAATCACTACCGGTGTTTATTTTTCTCGCTCAGCAAATAATCACTTTCACGCTATCGATTATCAGGAACTCTTTGACCATATCCGGAACTTTCCGGAAGTAACAACAATCTGGGATTCTTCTTACTTTCCTCTTACCGATACGGAATCATTCGCTGAGGAGATCAAAAAAAACAATATCGAACGCATTGTAATTGCAGGTTACAAGCCTGGATTCATTAAGCCTTCCATAGCCAAAATTCTGAAAAAAGCAGGAAAGTCGACCGAAAATATCCTGCTGGCTGACATTTACCATGGAATTACGAATGGCCTATCCACCGTTGAGTGGGCAAAGGCAAAACTTACCTGTGCTTTATTTGAGATTCCTTTCGAGTCGACACTTCTCGGTGAGTCCAATTCTGTTAATTCCGAATCCCTTATAATTGGTGGCGGTATTGCTGGCATCCAGGCTGCCCTGGAAGTTGCCAACAGTCATAACAAGGTTTACCTTGTTGAAAAAACAGGAACCATTGGCGGACACATGGCTATGTTCGATAAAACTTTCCCTACTCTCGACTGTGCTGCCTGTATCCTCACTCCGAAGATGGTCGACGTTAGTCAGCATCCATATATCGAAATTCTGACCTATTCTGAAATAGCCGGTGTTTCCGGTGTTCCCGGTGATTATAAGATTAAAATTCTGAAAAAAGCCAGAAGGGTAGATCTTAAGACCTGTACAGGTTGTGGTATATGCACCGAAAAATGCCCGACATCCGTGAAAAGCGAATTCGATTCAGGAACAAGTTTGCGAAAAGCCATCTATATCCCCTTCCCCCAGGCCGTGCCCAACAAATACCTTATCGATGCTGATTCATGCCGGTATGTACAGACCGGAAAATGCGCCATATGTGTGAAGTTTTGTCCGGTTGAGAATTGTATAAACCTGGATGAACAAGATCAGGAAGTAGAAATAACGGTCGGGAATATAGTTGTTGCGACAGGATTCAAACCATTCGATGCCGGACGTATGGAACAGTATGGTTATGGAAAATATCCGAATGTGATCACATCGCTTGAACTCGAACGACTGGTAAATGCTTCCGGACCAACAGGAGGAAATATTGTATTCCGTTCGCAGGACAAGAAAGGAAACTGGATATTTAATGCTGACAACCCGGAACCTAAAAGTATAGCGCTTATCCATTGCATTGGCAGCCGTGATGAAAACTACAATAAGTATTGTTCCCGTGTATGCTGCATGTATTCACTTAAGCTTGCTCACCTAATCGGCGAAAAATTGCCTGAAGCCCAGGTATACGAGTATTACATCGATATGCGTGCTTTCGGTAAAGGTTACGAAGAATTCTATAATCGCATTAAGGAGGAAGGTATACATCTTATCAGAGGAAAAACTGCAAAAATTGAAGAAAAAGAAAACCATCTTATCCTCCGGACAGAAGATATTGAGCAAGGAAGGATAGTGGAACAATCAGTTGATATGGTTGTATTGTCAATCGGCCTTGAACCCGGTTCCGATGCAGAAAAACTTGCTTCGATGCTGGGAATTCAACGTTCCGATAATGGCTGGTTTGAAGAATCTGACGCATTAAGCGATACCAACCACACATTAAGTGGAGGAATTTTACTGGCAGGTACATGCCAGGGTCCAAAGGATATACCCGATTCCGTTGTGCAGGGTTCTGCTGCAGCATCGAGTGTCATACAGAGCATTCAACTTAATAGTGTTTCTCAAAGCCTTAAGAATATTCCGCTGGAAACTATCAAACAAAGAGCTATGGAATTATCACCCCTAAATGGAGAATAGACAATGAACCGTGTTGATCCTAACTTCAAAGAAAAGCTTAAACCATTTGGCATTGGCAACTGGAACGAATGTTATCACTGTGGCAATTGTACTGCTACCTGTCCACATGCTGAAGAGGGATTCCTGTTTCCCCGAAAAAGTATAAGAACCATTCAAATGGGACTCACTGATAGTATCCATAAAAATGTCGATCCCTGGCTCTGTTACTATTGTGGCGATTGCAGTGAATCGTGCCCGCGCAATGCAAATCCAGGAGAATTGATGATGACATTACGTAGATATCTAACTACAGTTTATGACTGGACAGGATTTTCACGCCTATTGTATACTTCTCCCCTCGCTCTTATTGTTGCCTTTATTATAGTAGCTATTGCTATACTTGGTATGGGATACGTGAAAAATTTCGATTTACATTCGGTAATGGAATTTGGGCATCGTTTTGAATTCATTGCTATTCTTTCTGTTGCAGCTATTATACTTCTTCCGAATATCCTGCATATGTTATGGTTAAACCTGATCAAAGGAAATGATAAAGCTCCTGCTGTTTCATACATATCAGCATTCTGGGATTTAATTTTGCATATGTTCACGCAAAAAAATACGCTGAAATGTACAGAAAAAAGACTGCGCTGGTTTGAACACTTTATTCTGGTTATTGGCTATCTGGTGCTATTATTTACTACGGTTTTCCTTAACTGGTTTGGTACTGATACTATGTATACAATAATACTTGGATATACTGTAGGAGCAATAACCTTTGTTATAACATTTCTTTTTATTGTCAGAAGATTAAGACATAAAAGTGAAATAAGCAAATTTTCACATCCATCTGACTGGTTGTTTGTTATCTGGCTTTTTTTAATGGGTCTGACAGCCTTCCTTGTACGTGTTTCAATTGATGCAGGTATTATTAATAAATTTTTATGGTTATATCTTGTACATTTGATAATACTGGCACAATGGGCTGTATTGATTGTTCCTTTTGGAAAATGGACCCATTTCCTGTATCGTTCCTTCGCTATCTATATTGCCAAGATAAAAAAGGAAGCTTTGGTAAGACAACATAAAAAAGAGTTAGTAACTGTCGCAACATAAAAATATTTTCATCATGGAAGAGATAAGAATTGGTGTATATATCTGCTGGTGCGGCTCGAACATAGCAAAAATGATCGATGTTCAGCAAATTGCTATGGAAGCACAAAAACTTCCTGATGTTGTGATGGCCCGCGATTATAAATATATGTGCTCTGATCCGGGCCAGGACACACTTATCGGCGATATTAAAAAATATAAACTCAACCGAGTTGTAGTAGGAGCCTGTTCACCGCGTATTCATGAACCTACGTTCCGCAAAGCCCTGGAACAGGCAGGCCTGAATCCGTATTATTTTCAGATGGCAAACATACGTGAACAGGATTCATGGGTGCATATTGACAGGGAATATGCTTCATTGAAAGCCCTCTCATTGATAAAAGCAGCTGTTAACCGTGTACACTTTCACGAAGCCCTCGAAAAACGCTTTGTTGATGTTAATCCTGCCACACTGATCATTGGCGGAGGAATTTCCGGAATATCAGCAGCCCTTGAAATTGCCAATGCAGGTAAACCGGTATACCTGGTTGAAAAATCGGATACCCTTGGCGGTATTACCGCAAAACTGGACCTTACTTTTCCCAACCTGGAAAGCGCACGCCAGATGCTGAATCCTAAAATTCGACAGGTTAACAACCATAAGCTTATCGAAGTATATCTGAATGCAACTGTTTCGGATATCACCGGTTATGTGGGCAATTTTCAAACGAAAGTCCGAATGAACGGACTGGAAAAGGAACTTCAGTTT
>CAYUAV010000210.1:0-6566 GCA_964442665.1 uncultured Bacteroidales bacterium | reverse complement strand
CCGGCATTAAACCCGGTAATCTGGGAATAATCTTCCGAACGTGCTGTAAGCATCACGATGAGTACATGATTATACATGGGATTTTCCCGTATTCGTTCACAAACCTCAATTCCATCCATTTCAGACATCATAATATCAAGTAATACCAGGTGGGGAGAAATATCAGATAATACGTTCAGGGCATCTTTACCGTGCGATGCCGTAAATACGTTAAATCCTTCCTTCCTTAAGTTATAGGACAGAAATTCGATAATATCCGGATCATCATCAACTACCAATACTTTATAATTGTTAGATTTCATGCCCTACGCTTAAAACAAATTTTTCAAATTAAACACTATTCTGCTTTAAGGGCATTAAGAAAAAATTATGTATTGGGTAAGTTCTATTAATTTTGAATTAATGAACTTAACATAAAATTAACATTGGCCAATATTTATTTCGGGTGTAAAAGCTATTTTTAAAACGTGAAAAAGAATAAACATGGAAAAAATTTTTCTCTTAATGGTCGGAGTTCTTTTTATTCTGGCCATTTCCGATTTAATTGTAGGTGTAAGTAACGATGCCGTTAATTTTTTAAACTCCGCTATCGGTGCAAAGGTAGCTCCTCTCAAGGTTATTCTTATGGTTGCCGCTGCAGGAATTCTCATCGGTACAACTTTTTCAAGCGGCATGATGGAGGTAGCGCGAAAAGGTATTTTTTATCCCGGTTCATTTACTTTTTACAACATCATGATCATTTTCATTGCCGTGATGTTAACCGACGTAATTCTATTGGATTTATTTAATACCTTCGGTTTGCCTACTTCTACAACAGTTTCCATTGTTTTTGAACTGCTGGGTGCTGCCGTTGGCATTACCATCGTCACTATTTCAGCCAAAGGTCAGGATTTTAGTGACATGGGAAGTTATATTAATTCGGGAAAGGCTCTTGCTATAATCTCCGGTATCCTTGTTTCAGTGGTGGTTGCATTTACTGTGGGTGCAATAGTACAATATTTTTCAAGACTGTTGTTCACATTTAATTTCGGCCGGACTATGAAGTATTTTGGCGCAATCTGGGGTGGAATTGCACTTACTTTCATCACTTATTTTATTTTGATTAAAGGCGTCAAAGGTACTTCATTCATGAGTGATGAACATATTAACTGGATTTTAAGTCATACGGCCCTGATACTTGGAACAAGTCTGATTGCATGGACCATTATCTTCCAATTGCTCTACTGGATATTTCGCTTTAATATACTGAAATTCATTGTACTTGCAGGAACATTTGCCCTGGCTATGGCATTTGCGGGAAATGATCTTGTAAACTTCATCGGAGTGCCTCTCGCAGGATTTGAATCGTTTAAAGTTTTCTCTGCATCACAGGGCGCTTCGGCCAATACATTTTTAATGTCATCGCTGGCAGGACAAGTGAAAACCCCGACACTTTACCTTGTAATTGCCGGATTAATAATGGTTATTACCTTGTGGTTAAGCCGAAAGGCGCGATCAGTTGTTAAAACTACTCTCCAACTGAGCGATCAGGAAACTGTGGACGAACGATTCGAATCGAGTATAGTAGCCCGTGCGGTTGTACGTCAGGCTATTAATATTAACAAAGTCTTTCAGATTATACTTCCTAATCCCCTAATACGAAGAATTGATAAACGGTTCGATCCGAAACCCTTTAAAGCTTATGTGAAAAAAAATCCCGGAGTTTCATTTGACCTGATCAGGGCATCGGTCAATCTTGTTGTTGCCAGTATTCTCATTGCTTTTGCTACTTCCCTGAAACTTCCACTTTCGACTACCTATGTCACTTTCATGGTAGCCATGGGCTCATCGCTCGCCGATGGTGCCTGGGGACGCGAAAGTGCAGTTTACAGGATTACAGGTGTGGTTGCGGTGATCGGAGGCTGGTTCTTTACTGCACTCAGCGCATTTACCGTATCATTATTGATCGCTCTGGTATTGTACTGGAGTCATCTACTAGGACTAATTCTTCTGATACCAATCGCGATATTCCTTGTTATAAAAACACATGCTTTCCATAATAGAAAATCGAAGGAAGAATCCAGGCAAAGTGAACGGCAAAAGGTATTATCGCTCGATGGAGATAGTATTTATGAAAGATGTTCCGAAAATGTGACCAGTTTACTTTTGGCAACGTATAAAACTTTAAACAAATCGATAGATTCGCTTATAAAGGAAAAACATAAGAAACTGAGAGAAGATGTTAAAACTGCAAAGCGACTCAGTAAGGAAGCAAAAGCGTTGAAAAAAGAAGTGCCTATTACACTCCAAAAACTCACGGAAGAGTCGTATGAAAGCGGACATCATTACATTGAAATTATAGATTTCCTGCGTGAGATGATGCATTGTTTGACTCACATAGTTACTCCTGCATACGAGCATGTGGATAATAATCATGCACCGCTTAGTCCCTTCCAGATTGAAAGTATGAGAGAAGTAAATAACATGTTGCAGGGATACATTACGGAAGTAGTGGCTTCCGTGACTAACACGGAATTTTCAAAGCAGGGAAAAATTATTGATAATTCGCAGGATATCATTAACCAGATCACTAAAATCCGAAAGAAGCAGCTTAAAATCCTAAAGAAAGAACCGGGCAGTACACGCACGAATATGCTTTTTATGGATATCCTCAGTGAATTGAAAAATCTCGTTCTGCATATTAATAATATCTATAAGGCATTTCGCGATTTTTCAGAACAAAACCGGAAGGTAACCTTCGATCTGCTTAAGTCAATACAATAAATAGTATAAAGGCGCTAATTTTTCGTTGATATGAAAGACGAAACCTGAAGAAACAAGCATTAATCGTTGTAAGCTTAGAAATTGTACCTCATGAAAATATCAGTTAGAGGCATCCATGCCTAACCTGTAACTTTAAATCGCTTCCGTATCTTTTTATTTCGCTTTTTGTGCTTGATTACTTCCGATTCGATATAAAATATAATCTCTTCCGCCATATTTTTCACCAGGTCTCCTACCCGCTCGAGTTTGGCGACAATCCTGGCAACCAGGATCACATTGGCAATTTTGTCTTTGTTATTCTTCAGGTAATCCTGCATCAGATCGGGAACTTTTTTGTTGATCTTATCAATAGCTTTATCTTTTTTAAAAACAGTTTTGGCGGTTTTTATATCACTGTTTTCCATCGATGCCATTACCTTGTCAAGCATATCATCAATTTCATCGAAAAGATCGGGCAAATGCACAAGCTTTATCATTTCTTTGGTCAGGGTAAGCTTATCATCATAAATAAAACTCGATATGCGGTAGGCATGATCGCCGATTCGTTCAAGACTTCCCGACATTTTCAGAATAGCTATGGTCAGGCGAAGGTCGGCGGCAACCGGAGAATGCAAAGCCAGAAAATCTTCACATTCCCGGTCGATGGTCAGTTCGTATGAGTTAACCCGGCTTTCCTTACGCATTACTTCGCAGGCAGCATCCGTATCGTTGGCAAGTAAGGCTTCTTTTGAAAGTGTCAGCTGATCCCTGACCAGATCAACCATCTCAAAAAAGATATTTTTCAAACGGTCTATTTCGTATTCTAATGGAATCATAATTTTTCTTCTTATAGAATTTTAACTGCTAAAAATACTGTAATAATACGGTTTTATCCAAAACGTCCTGTAATGTAATTTTCCGTGCGTTTTTCTTTAGGATTGATAAATATTTCTTTTGTAGTACCTTCCTCAATCAGATCGCCCAGGTAGAAGAAGGCCGTGCGATCGCTGACACGTCCTGCCTGCTGCATGTTATGAGTTACGATCAGGATCGTGTATTCATTCTTCAATTCAAAGATCAGCTCTTCGATCTTTCCTGTTGAGATGGGATCGAGAGCGGAAGTGGGTTCATCCATTAAAATAACATTCGGCTCAACCGCCAGGGTACGTGCAATACATAACCGTTGTTGCTGTCCACCGGATAATGCCAGAGCATTACGTTTCAGATTATCCTTAACCTCATCCCACAATACAACCTTTTGCAGCGCTGTTACAACTCTTTCCTGAATGTAGTTCTTATCCTTAACGCCCTGAATTCTTAACCCATAGGCTACATTTTCAAAAACTGATTTCGGAAAAGGATTGGGTTTCTGAAACACCATCCCCACATCTTTTCTGAGTTTTTCCAGATTTATTTTCTCTGAATAGATATCCTTTCCGTCGATATACACTTGACCCTCGAGCCTGAATTCATCGATATAATCGTTCATCCGGTTGAACACCCTTAAAAACGTGGACTTTCCGCAACCTGAGGGACCAATCAATGCCGTAACGGTAAATGGTCGAATGTAGAGTGAAATATTTTTCAACGCCTGGAAATCGCCGTAATATACATCCAGATTCCGGGTAATGATCTTGTATTCCGGATCCGGTTGAAAAACTTCCTCAACCATGTCAGTTTCCGTGTTCACATTATCCTGTGTCATTATTTCCATGGTATCTGTTATAAACATTGAAGTAACTTTAAATTATGCTCCGGAGCGTTTTTGCCACCGATTACGCAGATAAATAGCTATACCATTCATCATGAATGTTATAAGAAGAAGAATTATAATGGCTGCAGCCGCATTGATAATAAATCCATGCTGAGGTCGCGATATCCAGTTAAAGATCTGGATGGGTAATACGGTGAATTCATCCATAGGTGATTTGGCCACAAAGGGCACGTAAGCCAGGGCCCCGATCACTATCAAAGGCGCTGTTTCTCCAATTGCCCTGGCCATTGCCAGAATAATACCGGTAACGATATTACTCATACAAGCCGGTAAAACCTGGTGACGAATAGTCTGCCATTTTGATGCCCCGAGTGCAAAGGAAGCATCGCGCAGCGATTGTGGCACGGCTCGGATAGACTCTCTGGTAACAACAATAATTATTGGCAAAACTAAAAGTGCAAGCGTAAAGCTTCCCGAGAGCAGACTTCCTCCCATTTTCAACATTCTGACAAAGATCTCGAGTCCCAGAATGCCATATATAATAGATGGAACACCGGCAAGGTTGGCAATATTGATCTCCAAAAAATTAGCAATGCGAGTTTTTTTGCCGTATTCTTCCAGATAAATCCCTGCCGCCATTCCGATGGGAATAGCAACCAAAGCTGTCAGAAATAAAATCCACAGTGTTCCGGTCCATGCCGTCAGAATGCCGGCCTTTTCAGGAAAACGCGATGGAAGACTGGATAAAAATTGTCCGCTTAACCGTGCTACCCCGTCAACAAGGATATTTATAAGGAAAACAGCCAGAACTACTATTCCGATTAAAGTACTGATAATACCCAGATATCGGAAAACCTTGTCCTTTGTTCTATTTCTGACATCATTATTCATACTGCTGATGGAATTTCTTATTTATCCAGAAGCTGATATTATTAAGGATGAATGTCAGCAGAAACAGGGAAAAACCTGCTGCGAAAATCGTTTTAAATTCGAGCGAGCCGGTAGGAACATCACCGGAACTCACCTGGACAATGTAGGTTGTTATCGTCTCTACGGGAACCAGCGGATTAAGAGTAAACCGGGGTTGCTGCCCGGCGGCTATGGCTACGATCATTGTTTCGCCGATAGCCCTTGAAAGAGCAAGGATCACCGATGAAATTATACCCGATGATGCTGCCGGCACAAGCACTTTAAATGATGTCTGGAAACGGGTTGATCCCATTCCATAGGCTGCTTCGCGCAACGATTGCGGAACGGCACGCAAAGCATCCTCACTCAGTGATGACACAAAGGGTATGATCATAATACCCATTACAATACCCGGTGAAAGGGCATTAAAACCAGCCATTCCCGGAATTAATTTCTGGAGAAAGGGGGTAACCACAATCAAAGCAAAATAACCATATACCACAGTCGGAACCGCCGCCAGAATTTCCAGCGCAGGTTTTATCGATTTGCCGAAATTCCTTGGCGCATATTCATTCAGATACACAGCTATGGTAAGCCCTATGGGCAATGCCACAGCAATAGCAATAAAAGTGGTTAAAAGTGTCCCGATAATCAGCGGAAGTATACCAAAATGTTTTTCAGCATATAGGGGTGCCCATTTTGTATCAGTTAAAAAATCGAAAATTGAGACTTCCTTAAAAAATGAAAATGATTCGGCAAAAAGAACCCAGATAATTCCAATTGTGGTTAAAATTGTAATAAAGGCACTGAAGAACAGTGCCTTTTCAATTATTTTCTCTTTTATCTTCCTCATTACCTGATCATCCTCACTTCTGATTGATATTATTTGGACTGTCCGGAAAATTTTTTAAATCTTGCTGACTGATTTGCATACTCATCCTGAGGAAGCGGAATATAGCCAACTTCCTTAGCCAGTTCGGCTGCATGTTCAATATAAAAATTGACAAATTTGACAACCTCTTTTTTGGTAACAGAAGTATTGTTTACATATATAAACAAAGGTCTCGAAAGCGGTGCATAAGTCCCGGTTTTTACTGTTTCAAGGGAAGGTTTAACGGGGCCGTTCCCATTATCGACACCTACCAGCTTTAATTTATCTTTGTTTTCTTGCTGTCCTCTCTCCAAGTATCAATACCGCCAC